>DAHVOV010000319.1 GCA_027318645.1 Candidatus Aminicenantota bacterium | reverse complement strand
CAGGCGCTTGGCATAGGCGGTCAGCTTCTCCAGCGCCGCGGCCAGCCCCTCCGGCTGGTGGGTCATGCGGGCGGCGCCCTCGTCGGCCTTGTATTCCCGCGAGCGCGAGATCGCCATCTGGATGAGGCTGGCGGCCAGTGGCGCCAGGACGGCCATGACCAGCAGGCCCACGATGCCGCCGCGGTCGTCGTCATCGCGGCCGCCGGCGAACACGCCGAACCAGCGCGCCTGGTAGGCCAGGAACATGATGGCGCCGGCCAGCGTGGCGGCCACCGTCTGCAGCAGCGTGTCGCGGTTGACGATATGGGTCAGCTCGTGGGCGATCACGCCCTTCAATTCCTGCTCGCTCATCAGGTTCAGGATCCCCCGCGACAGGGCGACGACCCCCTGGCGCGGATCGCGGCCGGTGGCGAAGGCGTTGGGCGAGTCGTGCTCGAAGACGTAGAGGGCGGGCACGGGCAGCTGCGCGCCCTGGCAGAGCTCGCGCACCATGGCGTGGACGCGGTGCGCCTCGCTCTCGGGGAGCTCGCGGGCGCCGTAGGCGCGCAGGACGATCTTGTCCGAGAACCAGTAGGAGACGAAGTTCATCAGGGCGGCCATGACCAGCGCGATCAGCATGCCGGAACGGCCGCCGGCCATGCCGCCGATCAGCAGGAAGATGCCGGTGAGGGCACCGAGGAGCGCCGCGGTCTTCACGTTATTCATGTTTCGCCTCCTTGTCCTTGGCGCCCGGCACCAGGACGACCACCTTCTCGCCAGGCTTCATCAGCCACAGGTCCTGCCGCGCCTTCTTCTCGAGCGCCAGCGGACTGGCGCGCAGCTGCTCGATCTCGCGAGCCAGCCTGGCCTTTTCCGCCTCCAGGTCGGCGATGGTCCGCTGCAGGACCCGGATCTGCCTCTTCGTGCGCACGATCTCGACGATGCCGCGGTCGCCGAAGACGAAGGCCAGGACCAGGATGAAGAGGAAAAAGGCCAGCAGCAGCGGCAGGGCCCGCGATTGCAGCAGCGAGCTCTCCTTCTTCCTGCCGCCTGGGTCTTCCTCGGGTCGGTGCGGACCGGATGCGGGCATGCTCATAAAATACCACAGATCCGGAGGCGGCGCAATCGCGCGTTCGCTCGCGCTGACCCTCACCCGCGGGAAGCGGGTCCGCCACGGCCGGAAAAGCTGAAATTGACAAGCGGGGAGGATTGATATAAAATTTTTTCAGCGACAAACGGCCTCGCGCCGGGCGCGGGTGCGGCCCGGGCGAGGGACAGCGAGGAGTTCATGGCTCCGGACGACGACAAGCAAGGCATCGGCTACGTTCCCGACGAGGGCGACCAGGACGCGGACGCGGAGGCGGCCAAGGCCCGGGAGCAGGCCGCCCACGAGGAGGCCGCGCACCGGCGCAAGGGCGGGGCCAAGCGCTCCGCGCACCGGCCCGCCGAGGCCGACGCCGCCCTGCGCAGCGCCATCGCCGAGCGCGAGGAGTTCAGGGACAAGTACCTGCGCGGCCTGGCCGAGATGGACAACTTCCGCAAGCGCATGAAGAAGGAGCGCGACGAGTTCCAGAAGTACGTCCTCTCGGAGGTCCTCCTCGACCTGCTGCAGGTTTACGACAACCTCGAGCGCGCGCTGAAGTCCAAGGGCGTCGAGCATGACAAGGGGCTCGTCTCCGGCGTCGAGATGATCCGCAAGCAGTTCCTCGACCTGCTGAAGAAGTACCAGGTCATGGAGATCGAGGCGCTGGGCCGCACCTTCGACCCGTCCCGCCACGAGGCCCTGAGCAAGGAGGAGCGCGAGGGGATCAGCCAGCCGGTGGTGGTGGAGGTCTACCAGAAGGGCTTCACCTATCACGACAAGCTGCTGCGCCCGGCCCTGACCAAGGTGGCCGTGCCCGTCGTCCAGCCGGCCGCCGGGCCTGCCGCCGCGCCGGCGCCCGAACCCTGATGGCCAAGCACATCGGCATCGACCTGGGGACGACCAACTCCTGCGTCAGCTACCTGGAGGGGCGCGAGGCGCTGATCGTGCCCAATCCCGAGGGCGCCCGGGTCATCCCCACCGTCATCGCCCAGACGCAGGACAAGAAGCGCATCTTCGGCAACGCCGCCAAGCGCCAGATGATCACCAACAGCAAGAACACCGTCTGGGGCATCAAGCGCCTGATCGGCCGCAAGTTCGACAGCCCCGAGGTGCGCGAGATCGCCAAGCGCGTCGGCTACGAGATCGTCACGGCGGAGAACGGCGACGTCAAGGTGCGCATCGGCGACAGCGCCTACTCCAGCGAGGAGATCTCGGGCATGTTCCTGGGCTACCTGAAGGGCATCGCCGAGAACTACCTGGGCGAGCCGGTGGGCGACACGGTCATCACCGTCCCGGCGTTCTTCAACGACGCCCAGCGCCAGGCCACCAAGGTGGCCGGCGAGATCGCCGGGTTGAACGTGACGCGCATCATCAACGAGCCGACGGCGGCCCTCATCGCCTACGGCCAGAAGATAAAGAAGAACGGGCTGTACGCCGTCTACGACCTGGGCGGCGGCACCTTCGACATCTCCATCGTCGAGGTCAACGGCGACATCTACAAGGTCGTCTCCACCCTGGGCGACACCTTCCTGGGCGGCGGCGACTTCGATGCCCAGATCTGCGACTGGATCTTCCACGAGGTCGAGCGCGAGACGACGGTGGACCTGCGCGACCGCAAGGACATCGTGCAGCGGGTGATCCAGATGGCGGAGAAGGCCAAGATCGAGCTCTCCTTCGACCAGGAGACGCTGATCTCCATCCCCTACCTGCACCACTTCAGCGACGGCTCCAACTACCATTTCCAGAAGAAGTACACGCGTTCGCAGCTGGAGGCGAGCGTCATGGAGTTCATCGACCGCACCCTGGAGCTGATCCGCAAGTCGCTGGACGACATCAACGTCAAGCCCCGGGACATCGAGCGCACCGTCCTGGTGGGCGGCCAGAGCCGCATGCCGCTGATCTTCCAGAAGCTGAACCTGTTCTTCGGCAAGCCGCCCGACATCCAGATCAACCCCGAGGAGGCGGTGGCCCAGGGGGCGGCGCTGCAGGCCGAGATCATCAAGGGCAAGGTGCGCGACCTGCTGCTGCTCGACGTCACGCCGCTCTCGCTGGGGGTGGAGACCAAGGGCGACAACTTCACCCGCATCATCGAGCGCAACTCCACCATCCCCATCAAGAAGTCGATGATCTTCACCACCATCACCGACAACCAGACGACGGTCAAGATCCACGTGCTGCAGGGCGAGCGCTCGACGGCCTCGGGCAACAAGTCGCTGGGCTACTTCAACCTGGTCGGCATCCCCCAGTCGCTGAAGGGCATCCCGCAGATCGAGGTCACCTTCGAGATCGACGCCAACGGCATCGTCCGCGTCTCGGCGCAGGACCGGGCCACCAGCCTGAGCCAGAGCATGAAGATCCAGCCGGCCAGCGGCCTCTCGCCCGAGGAGATCGAGCGCATCGTGCAGGACGCCAAGAAGTACGATGAGGAGGACAGGAACGAGCTGCGCCTGACCAAGGCCAAGATGCAGCTGAAGGAGGAGGCGGAGACCGTCAAGTTCTACTACCAGCGCTACATCGATAAGCTCCCCGCCCACGACAGCGCCGAGATCGACTCGCTGCTCGGGCGCTGCGAGAAGGCCATGGAGGGCAACGACACCGACCTGATCGAGGGACTGCTGAAGAAGATGAAGGGCTACCGCACGATGATCAACACCATCCTGACCTCCGAATTCTCCAAATAGCCGCCCATGGCCAAGAAGGACTACTACCAGATCCTGGGCGTCTCCCGCGACGCCGGCGCCGAGGAGATCAAGAAGGCCTACCGCAAGCTGGCCCTGCAGTTCCATCCCGACCGCAACCACAACAATCCCGCGGCCGAGGAGAAGTTCAAGGAGGCCTCCGAGGCCTACTCGGTGCTGGGCAACGCCGAGAAGCGCCAGGTCTACGACCGCTACGGCGCCGAGGGGCTGCGCGCCAACGGCGGCGGCGCCGACTTCGGCTTCTTCTCCGACTCCATCTTCTCCGATTTCGGCGACATCCTCGGCGACATGTTCGGCTTCGGGGGAGGCTTCTCCGGGTCCCGGCGCCGCCGCGGCCCGCGCAAGGGGAGCGACCTGGGGCTGGAGGTGACGCTGACGCTGGAGGAGTCGTTCCGCGGCGCCGAGAAGGAGATCGAGATCGAGCGCGAGCGCAACTGCGATGCCTGCGACGGCTCGGGCAGCGAGGCCGGCCACGATCCCGCCACCTGCCGCCAGTGCGGCGGCAGCGGCCAGATGCGCATCAGCCAGGGCTTCTTCGCCATGGCCACCACCTGCTCCAGCTGCGGCGGCAGCGGCAAGGTCGTCACCCATCCCTGCCGCCACTGCCGCGGACAGGGGCGGCAGCGCGAGACCAAGAAGCTCAAGGTCTCCTTCCCGGCCGGCATCGACGAGGGCAACCGCCTGCGCGTGGCCGGCGAGGGCGAGGGCGGCCGCCAGGGCGGCGCTCCCGGCGACCTCTACGTCATGGTGCGCATCAAGCCCGACAAGCGCTTCCAGCGCCAGGGTGACGACCTGCTCCTGACCCTGCCCGTCAGCTTCTCCCAGGCCGCCCTCGGCGACCAGGTCACCGTGCCGACCCTCGAGGGCACGGAGAAGATCAAGATCCCGCCGGCGACGCAGGGCGGCCAGGTGCTGAAGATCCGCAACAAGGGCTTCCACCAGGTCAATCGCTGGAGCCGCGGCGACCTGCTGGTGCAGGTCCAGGTGGTCACCCCGCACAGCCTGACCCGCCAGGAGGCCGAGCTGTACAGGAAGCTGCGCGAGCTCGAGGCCGCCAAGGGGCAGCCCCAGCCGGAAAGCGACCGGGTCCATTGATGGCCGAGCGCCGCTTCTTCTCTTCCAGCGAGCCGGTCGACGGCCGGCTGGAGATCGCGGGCGATGAGTTCCACCACATCGCCCGCGTCATGCGCTACCGCCCCGGCGACGAGCTGGAGGTCGTCAACGGCCGCGGCCGGCTGTGGCGCGGACGCGTCGCCGCCATCGCCGCCCGTTCCCTGCGCCTCGAGGTCGAGGCCACGGAGGATTTCCCCGCCCCGGCGCCGCGGGTGATCGTCGCCGTCTCGCTGACCAAGGGCCAGGCCATGAACTGGCTGGTGGAAAAGCTGTGCGAAATGGGCGTCGACGAGGTCCGGCCGCTCGAGTGCGAGCGCACCGACGTCGGCTGGAGCCCGGCGCAGCTGGGGCGCTGGCAGAAGATGGCCGCCCAGGCGCTCAAGGTCAACCGCCGCTACTGGCTGACGCGCTTCGCGCCGCCGCTGTCGCCGGCCGGCCTGGTCGAGGCCGCCGCGGCGCTGCCGGCGAGGTTCCTGCTCGACGTCGCCGCGCCGCGGCCGCTGGCGGCCCCGGCGGCACGGCCGGCGCTGCTCGCCGTCGGCCCGCCCGGCGACTTCAGCGAGCCGGAGAAGAAGCGGCTGCGCGACGCCGGCTTCCAGCCGGCCCGCCTCAACGACGCCGTGCTGAAGACCGAGACCGCTGCCCTGTGCGGGGCGGCCATCCTGATAAATGATTGAGCTGAAGGGGCAGATCGGCAAGTACCGCATCGTGCGCAAGCTGGGCAGCGGCGGCTTCGGCACCGTCTACCTGGCCGAGGACACCATCCTCAAGTGCCAGCGGGCGCTGAAGATCCCGCACCGCACCAGCGCCCAAGCCGACAAGCTGCTGCAGGAGTCGGTGCTGCAGACGCGGCTGCTCGACCATCCGCACATCGTCAAGCTCCTGACCGTGGACATCATCGACCACATCCTGATCATGGTCATGGAGTTCATCGAGGGCACCGACCTGGAGAAGATCCTGGACAAGTCCAGCTCGCTGTCGGTCAAGGCGGCGCTGAAGTACTTCAAGCAGATCCTCTCGGCGCTGGCCTTCGCCCACCAGAAGTCGGTGATCCACCGCGACATCCGCCCGTCGAACATCCTGATCAACCTCGACGACGACGTCAAGATCGCCGACTTCGGCACCTCGACGCTGCTGCAGGAGAAACAGTTCGCCACCACCAAGATCGGCTCGCCTCCCTACATGGCGCCCGAGCAGTTCGAGGGCAAGGCCGTGTTCGCCTCCGACGTCTACTCGGCGGGCAGCCTCTTCTACGAGATGGCCACCGGCTTCCCTCCCGTCGTCCTGGCCAACCCCATGGAGATCTACCGCCGCGCCAAGGCCGGGCAGTTCACGCCGCTGGCGCAGAAGAACCCGGAGGTCTCGCCCGAGCTGAACCGGGTGATCATGAAGACCCTGGCGCCCGAGCTGAAGGACCGCTATGCCCAGGCGCTCGACGTACTCGACGACCTCGAGCGCCTCGGCCACCGCAACCGCGACTACACCAGCGAGATGAAGGACATCCAGAAGCGCATCCAGGCGCGCGAGAGCCGCACCGACCACGTCTGCTGGAACTGCCGCAAGGCCACCGGCCGCCGGGTCAAGGTGTGCCCCTACTGCGGCGAGGAGCAGTAGCGGCCGGCCTCAATAGCGCTCGGGATTGAACTCCAGGGCGAACGAGCCGGCCGGGAAGAGGTCCTTCAGCCCGTCGCGCCCCGCTCCGCCCGCCCCCTCCATCTTGTGCGCCATCTCGCGCAGCCAGCCGCGGATGATGTAGAAGGAGGCCAGGTCGAAGAAGTTCTGCAGGCGCAGGAACAGGTCCAGGGCCTGGAACATCTCCAGGGCGTTGGTCAGCAGCCCCTGGGACAGGAGATGGTCCCAGAGCACCTTCTTGGTGTAATAGAGGCCGTACTGCACCTCGCACAGCGGGAAGCCCTCCTGGTAGCGCCGGCAGCCTACTGCCAGGTAGGAGGCGCCGATCTCGTCCATGGTGGTGTCGCGGTCGAGCCAGCGGCCCAGGTTGTCGTAGACGTCCCGCGCCCGCCGCTCCAGCTCGGCGTCGGCGAAGCGCTGGTAGGTCTTCGAGTAGGGCGAGCCCTTGATCCCCTCGCGCCAGGCCGCGGCCATGTGGCGCGAGTTCTTCTCGATCATCTCCAGCAGCTGCGACGACAGCATGGCTTCCCCGCTGCTACAGTTATGGCCGCTTTTCCCGGTTTTTCAACCCCGGCGCCGCCGGCGCCGGGCGGGGCTTGATTGCGCGCCGGTTTGCGGCGATAATGCGGCCAGGAGATCGCCATGGAGCGTGAAGAGCTGTTCAGGAAGATCAGTATCGAGAACGAGAGGAAGATGGTGCTGCTGGTCCTCGACGGGTTGGGCGGCCTGCCGCTGAAGGGGCGCACGGAGCTAGAGACGGCGCGCACGCCGAACCTGGACCTGCTGGCCGCCGAGAGCGAGATCGGGCTGAGCCACCCCATCAGCGCCGGCGTGACGCCGGGGAGCGGCCCGGCCCACCTCTCGCTGTTCGGCTACGACCCGCTGAGGTACGAGATCGGCCGCGGCATCCTCGAGGCGCTGGGGGTGGGCATCGCCGTCGGCCCGCGCAGCGTGGCCGTGCGCGGCAATTTCGCCACCCTGGAGAACGGCCTGGTCAGCGACCGCCGCGCCGGCCGCATCCCCACCGAGAAGAACCGCGAGATCGTCGCCTTTCTCAACGAGAGGATCCGGCGCATCGAGGACGTCGAGGTCGCCCTTTATCCCGGCGAGGAGCACCGCTTCGTCCTGGTACTGACCGGCGACGGGCTGGACGACGCCGTCAGCGACGCCGATCCCGAGGCGGTCGGCCGGCCGCTGCTGTACGCCCGGGCCAAGGGAGCCGGGGCCGAGAAGACGGCGCGCGTGGTCAACCTCTTCATCGACCGCCTCACCGCCGAGCTGGCCGGCCAGCACCCGGCCAACACCTGCCTGCTGCGCGGGTTCGCCAAGTACCCGGCCATCCCCTCCATGAAGGAGCTGTTCCGGCTGCGCGCCGCCGCCATCGCCGTCTATCCCATGTATCGCGGGCTGGCGCAGCTGGTCGGCATGGAGATCCTCGAGACCGGGCGCTCGATCCAGGAGCAGCTGGCCGTGCTGAAGAAGCGCTGGGCCGACTTCGACTTCTTCTTCGTCCATGTCAAGAAGACCGACTCCTACGGCGAGGACGGCGACTTCGACCACAAGGTGGCGGTGATCGAGGAGTTCGACCGCTGGCTGCCCGAGGTCCTCGAGCTCACTCCCGACGTGCTGGTGGTCACCGGCGACCACTCCACGCCGGCGCTGCTGAAGGGCCATTCCTGGCACCCCAACCCGCTGCTGCTCAAGTCGGCCTTCGTGCGCCGGCCGCCCGAGCCGGGCGGCGCCGTCGATGCCATCGCCTGCGGCTCGCCCGATGGGCAGGCCTGCGGCAAGGTGAGCGTCAAGCCGCTGCGGGCCAAGTTCGGCGAGACCTCCTGCGCCGGGGGCGTCCTGGGCCGCATGCCGGCCATGGACGTCCTGCCGCTGATGATGGCCAACGCCCTGAAGTTCAGGAAGTTCGGAGCCTGAGCCCGTGCCGTACCTGAGCCTGGCGGTCGGCGAGCTGGACACGAACTGCTACCTCGCCTACGACGAGCCCGGGCGCCGGTGCCTGGTGATCGACCCCGGGGACGAGGCGGAGCGGATCGCCGCGCGCATCGAGGCCGAGCGCCTGCTGCCCCAGGCCGTGGTGCTGACCCACGGCCATCCCGACCACATGGGCGCCGCCGCGGCGCTGATGGCCCGCTACCGCATCCCCCTGTGGCTGCACGCGGCCGACGAGGCCGGGATGCGCTCCGAGGCGGGGCGCGGCCTGGCCGCGGTCTTCGGGGTCGGGCCGCTGCCGACGGCGGGGCGGCTGCTGGCCGACGGCGACCGCGTCGTTGCCGGCGCGCTGGAGCTCGCCGTCATTCACAGCCCCGGCCACTCGCCGGGCTCCATCCTGCTGCTCGGCGAGGGGCTGCTGTTCAGCGGCGACACCCTGTTCCAGGGCGACGTCGGCCGCACCGACCTGCCCGGCGGCTCCGAGGAGGAGCTGCGCCGCTCGCTGGAGCGGATCCGCCTCCTGCCGCCCGCGACGAAGGTCCTTCCCGGCCACGGCCCGGAGAGCTTCCTGGAGCGGGAGCTGAGCGAGAACCCCTACCTCTGACCATGGCCGCTTCGCCTTCCCGGCCCTCGCCCCTGGAGCAGTTCCTGCAGTACGCCGAGTTCGAGCGCGGCCTGTCGGCCAACACCATCGCCTCCTATCGCCGCGAGCTGGGGAAGTTCTTCGCCTTCCTGGGCGAGAGGCGCCTGGACTGCCTGCGCCTCGACGAGGCCGGCCTTGTCGACTTTATCCGCCGCGAGGGGCGGCGGGGCGGGGCCGCCTCCTCGCAGGCGCACCTGATCTCGACGCTGCGGAGCTTCTACCGCTTCCTGCTGCACGACGACCTCGTGGACGCCAGCCCGGCCGCCGCCGTCGCCCTGCCCAAGCGCTGGGCGCGGCTGCCCAAGTACCTCACGACCGAGGAGGTGGAGCGCCTGCTGGAGGCGCCCGACGCGGCCACGCCGCGGGGGCTGCGCGACCGGGCGATCCTGGAGCTGATGTACGCCACCGGGCTGCGCGTCTCCGAGGTGGCGCAGCTGAAGGCGGCCGACGTCTACCTGGACGAGGGGTTCCTGCGCGTGCGCGGCAAGGGGGGGAAAGAGCGGGTCGTCCCATTCAGCAGCGCCGCCCGCTCGCGCCTGCAGGCCTATCTGGAGGCCGGCCGGCCGGCGCTGGCCGGCGGCGGCGCCGAGCCGATGTTCGTCAACCGCGGCGGCGCGCCGTTCAGCCGCCAGGGGCTGTGGAAGATGATCAAGGGCCACGGCGGCCGGGTCGGCCTGGCCGCGCGGCTGACCCCGCACGTGCTGCGCCACTCGTTCGCCACCCACCTGGTGGAGCGCGGCGCCGACCTGCGCTCGGTGCAGATGCTGCTCGGCCACTCGTCGATCACCACCACCGAGATCTACACCCACCTGGCCAAGGACCAGCTGAAAAGGATCTACGACGAATTCCATCCGCGGGCGCGGAGGAAGGGAAAGGAAAGCAAGGGGGGGGAGCCGGGCTCCCCCCGCTGAAGGGATCAGAACTTGAAATACAGGGTGAGATAGGCGTACAGGTCGGCGTCGGGCTTGACGCCGCCGGCGGGCGCGTCATAGAAGACGTACTTCAGGTTGGGGATGACCTTGACGCTGTCGCTCAGCGACCAGCCGAGGCCGGCCAGCACCACGTTGGCCTTGGCGTTGTCGGCCATGGGGATGTAGTCGATCTTGCTGCCGGCGGGATTGGGGTCCAGCAGGCGGTCGAAACGGCCGACGAGCTCGAGCTTCTGGTTCAGCTTGCAGACGCCGAACAGGGAGACGAACTTCAGGTTGCTGCCGACGCCGGCGGTCTCGGCGTGGCGCCAGCCGAAATTGAGGCCGGCGCGCCCCCACTTGCCCTTGGTGCCGGCGAAGGCCTGCAGGATGTTGACCGAGCTGTCGACGCCCATGTCGGTGTAGTCGGCGTACAGCTCGAGGAAGAGCGAGGGGCGGGGCTGGAAGTTGAGGCGGCCGTAGACCGCCTTGCCGCGGTTGGTCTCCGACTTGAGGCCGGCGCCGTTGCCGGCGACCACGGTATAGGTCAGCTTGCCCTTGGCGTCGATCGGGCCCTTCAGGCCGACGCCGAACTCGCGCGAGTTGCCGAACTTGAAGAGGTCGACCGGGGTCTTCTCCATGGGCCGGTAGCCCCAGAACTCGTCGAGGGTGTCGTAGAGCGGGGTGCCGATGAGCCCCAGCAGCAGCGTGTGCCGGCCCAGCTTGGCGGTCAGGTAGGCGTCCTTGACGAAGGGCACGAGGGTGGTCGAGGTCTTGAAGTCGCCCGGGCTGTTCATCTCCAGGCGGAAGCGCATGGCGAACTGGTCGCTGAGGGCGTTGTCGTAGGTGAAGTAGACGCGGCGCAGCCAGAAGCCGTTGGCCTTCTCGACGGTCGCGTCATGGTGCCCGAGAACGTAGTAATAGTCGCCGAAGGCCAGGCCGGAGAACTTGCCCTCGCCGCGCAGGCCGGCGGCGCAGGCGACGATGGCGATGACGGCCAGGAACACGATCGCTTTGTTGCGTTTCATTGCATCCTCCTTGCGAAGTCGAACGCGGTCATTGGCCGATCTTGGCCAGCGCCGCCTTGATCTTGTCGGCGGAGAGGCCGATGTAGCCGGCCTCGGGAACGAACTTCTGGCCGTCCTTCAGGATCCAGCGCAGGAAGGCCTTGACCAGCGCCTTCTTGGGCTGGCCCTTGCCCACGAGATAGAGGTCGCGGGCCGGCGGGCTGGGATATTTGTCGGCGGCGATGGCGGCGGTGATGGCGTTGCGGTCGCCGTAGAAGCTCTCGGCGGCGTCGATCTTGCCGTTGCCGTTCAGGTCGATGGGCAGGATGGCGGTGCCGGCCATGGGCTTGAGCGAGGTCGCGTCGTAGGCATAGTTGATGTTGTTGAAGCCGATGCCCAGCGCGTCCTTGCGCACGGCGTCGTTGAGCCCCGGGTCGCCGTAGACGCCGATGCCCAGCAGGTCCTCCTGCTTCTTGCCCATGAAGAGGGCCCAGGTCTCGGCCGCGCCGCAGGAATCGGAGCGGGTGTAGACGTGGACCTCCACGCCGTCCTTGCCGCCCAGCAGCTCGTTCCAGGTCGGCGGCTCCTCCTGCAGCCAGATGCGGGCGAAGTCGGACTTCTTCACGCCCTTCTTCGCGATCTCCTTGAAGAGGGGATTCTCGGTGTTGATGACCGGCACGACGGCGTCCTTGGTGACGGGGACGAACCAGGCGCCCTTCTCGACCTCGGCCGGGTACACCTCGCGCGAGACCATGCCCAGGTCGACCATGTCGGCCAGGGCGTCGGCGATCCCCTTGCCGGCGCCGCCGGCGGAGATGTCGATGCGCACGTCGGGATTGACCTTGCGGAACTCTTCGGCCCATTTCACCACCATGGGGTAAAGGGCCCAGGCGCCCGAGATGGTGATGGTGCCCTGCAGCTTTTCATTGCTCTTCTGGGCCGGCAGCGGCCGGACGCAGAGGAGCGCCAGCAGTGAGACGACGATCATGACGGAGAAAATTTTCTTCATGCGATTACCTCCATTTTCTTTCGGACCACGCTTGTCTTGAGATTGACGCTGTTTGGGCTACAATCATAGTACAATTATAATACGATTTCCTCGCTTGTCAATAGGCGAAGAAAAAAATTGAGAAATTCCCTGCAGCCGTCACAGATTGTAATTCGGCGGGATTTGGTCTACAATGGCGCCGAGGCAACCATGAAGAGCTTCCAGATCCGCAGCAAGATGGTCAACGGCGTCGCGGTCCTCTACCTGAAGGGCCATCTGGACGCCCACCAGGTGGCGCGCTTCGAGAAGGAGCTCGTGCGCATGATCCGCGAGAGCAACTTCAACATCCTGATCAACGGCCAGGAACTCAACTACATCACGTCGGCCGGCATGGGCATCATCATGGGCTACATCGACGAGGTCCGCGAGAAGGGCGGCGACATCAAGCTCTGCTCGCTCAACGAGCGCGTCCACGAGACCTTCGACCTGGTGGGCTTCACCGAGATCTACGATTTCGTCGCCGACGAGCAGGCCGCCATTGAAAAATTCAACCGCGTTTCCCCCAACGCCTGATTTTTCGATCGCCATCCTTTCACAGACCCAGCTGTTGAAGATGGTCGTCGAGCTGACGAGGCACATCGCCACCCTCTCCCAGTTCCCGCCGGCCGACGCCCAGAAGGTCTCCCTGGCCATCGACGAGGCGGTGACCAACGTTATCAAGCACTCCTACGGCAACCAACCCGACCAGGAGGTGCGCATCGAGTACTTCATCGCCGATGCCGGGCTGCGCATCTGCGTCCGCTACCGCGGCCTGCCGCCCGACATCTCCGGCGAGGAGCCTGACATCGGCCGCATGATCAAGACCAAGCGCAAGGGCGGCCTCGGCGTCAAGCTGATGCGCACCATCATGGACTCGGTCCTCTACTCCACCCGGGACGGCGAGCACTGCTGCGAGATGGTCAAATGGCGGAAGGCGAGCTGAAGCGGCTGCAGCGCGAGCTCAGCTTCAAGAAGCTTCAGCTGAGCTCCATCTGCGAGCTCTCCTCGGCCATGCGCGCGCAGTTCGACGTCGACCACGTGGCGCGCATCTTTTTCTCCTCGCTGATGGCGCCGCTGGGCGTGTCGCGCGCCTTCCTCTTCGACCGCAGCCACGATCTCTTCCGCAAGCGCGGCTTCGCCCTGAGCGCCCGGGAGTCGCAGCTGCTGCGCCGGAAGCTCGGCCGCGTCCTGGCCGGCGTCCCCTGCCTGAACGTCGACGAGCTGCCCGCATCGTGCGACGACCTCAAGCGGCTGCTGCAGGCGCGCCAGGTCCGCCACCTGGTCAACGTCTCGGAAAAGCTCCGCCAGCCGGTCGTCCTGGGCCTGGGGCGCAAGTTCAACCTGCGCGACCTGGCGGCGGAGGACTTCGAGTTCGCCACCATCCTCTCGCGCTTCATGCTGGTGGAGCTGGAGAACATCCGCTACCTGGGGCAGATCGTCGAGAAGCGCAAGCTGGAGCACGAGATGAAGATCGCCCGCTCCATCCAGCTCTCGCTCCTGCCGCAGGAGCTGCCCAAGCTGCGCCGCTACGACCTGGCGGTCCTCTACGAGCCGATCCAGGAGGTCGGCGGCGACTACTACGACATCCTCAGGATGCACAAGGGCGTCCAGCCGCTGGTGCTGGCCGACGTCGAGGGCAAGGGCCTGTCGGCCGCCCTGCTGGCCGCCTCCTGCCAGGCCGTCTTCCATTCCATGAACGAGCTGTACCTGTTCCGCCCCGCCGTCTTCATCGCCCGGGCCAACGCCTTCGTCCACGAGATCACCCGCGGGGCGCGCTTCATCACCCTGTTCTGGATGCTGCTCCATGACGAGGAGCCGTCGCTGACCTACGTCAACGCCGGCCACAGCCCCCCGTTCCTGGTCCGCGGCGGCGAGCTTCAGCGCCTGGACGCCGGCGGGATGATCCTGGGCTTCAGCCCCGACAGCGTCTACGATGAGCGGACGGTGGCGCTGCAGGCCGGCGACGTGGTCTGCGCCTTCACCGACGGCGTGTTCGAGGCGCAGAACCCGGCCGGCGAGGAGTTCGGCGAGGAGGCCGTCGCCGGGTTCGTCAAGACCCACCTGCACCTCGGGGCGGCGGAGCTGGCCGACGCCCTGCGGCGGCGCATCCGCAGCTTCACCCAGAAGGCCAGCTTCCGCGACGACTTCACCATCCTGATCGTCAAGGTCCGCGCCGAGGAGAGGCCATGAACACCGTTGTGCTGGGTCTGCAGTGGGGCGACGAGGGCAAGGGCAAGGCCATCGACTACCTGGCCGGCGGTTTCGACGTCGTGGCGCGCTTCCAGGGCGGGCACAACGCCGGGCACACCGTCTATTACCGGGGACAGAAGGTGGTCCTGCACCTGCTGCCGTCGGGGATCTTCTACCCCGACTGCCTGGCGGTCATCGCCCACGGCGTGGTGGTGCAGCCGCTGCAGCTGGTCGAGGAGATCCGCAACGCCCGGGCGCTGGGGCTGAGGCTGGACAACCTGGTGCTGAGCGCCAACGCCCCGCTGATCCTCCCCTTCCACCAGCGGCTCGATGTCGTCTTCGAGGACTCGCGCTACCAGCGCATCGGCACGACGCGCCGCGGCATCGGCCCGGCCTACGAGGACGTCGTCGGCCGCCGCGCCCTCTTCGTCGGCGACCTGCTCGACGAGCAGGGCTTCCGCTCCAAGATCGCCGTGCTGGCCGAATACTACAACCGGCTCCTCGCCGCCTGGGGCCAGCCGGCCGAGGCGGTCGAGCCGGCCGCCTCCGCCTACCTCGAGGCGGGCGAGTTCCTGCGGCCCATGGTCGGCGACTCCGGCGCCCGCCTGCGCCGGGCCCTGCGCGAGGGGAAGAAGATCCTGTTCGAGGGGGCGCAGGGGACCCTGCTGGACATCCACCTGGGCACCTACCCCTTCGTCACCTCGTCGAACACCACCATCGCCGGCGTCTTCTCGGGCACCGGCCTCTCGCCCAGGGCCGTCGACCGCGTCATCGGCATCTCCAAGGCCTACGCCACGCGGGTCGGCGAGGGGCCCTTCCCCAGCGAGCTGGGGGGAAAGGAGGGTGAACGGCTGCGCGAGCTGGGCAACGAGTACGGGGCGACCACCGGCCGGCCGCGGCGGGTGGGCTGGCTCGACCTAGTGGCGCTGCGCCACGCCGTGCAGGTCAACGGCGTCGATTCCCTCTTCCTCACCAAGCTCGACGTGCTCGACGGCCTGGACGAGGTGCGGGCGGCGGTCGCCTACGAGAGCGGCGGCGGCCGCAGCGAGGACTTCCCCTGCCTGGCCGGCGCCCTGGCCGGCGTGCGGCCGGTCTACCGCTCCTTCCCCGGCTGGAAGACGGAGCTCGGCGGCCTGCGGCGGATCGCCGAGCTGCCCGGGGCGGCCCGCGCCTACCTCGACTTCATCGCGGAGTATACCGGGGCGCGCATCGGCCACCTGTCGGTCGGCACGGAGCGCGAGCAGACCATTGCGGTCGACCTAAAGTAACGAGTGACAAGTGACCAGTGACGAGGAAGAAATGAACTCGGCGCACGGCGGACGGTTTACGGCGTACGGCAACGGCACTGGACAGCGGCACAGTGAAAAGTGGAAGATGAAAAATCCGGATCAGCTTAAATCAGGGGATATAGAGGCAAAGAAGTAGCTTGCTGCGTTGCGGTTCCTTGTCACTGGTTACTCGTCACTTGTCACTATTGTTTTAAAATTGACAATAAAATTACGTTGAATTGAAGGATACGGCGGCGGCACGAGGTCGCCGCGTACAAGGGGGCGAGCGGGCCGGCTACTTCTTCTTGGCCTTTTTGGCCTTTTCCGCCTTGCTCTTGCGCTTGATGTCGGCGGCGTGCGCCTTCTTGTAGCTCTGGATGTCCTTGAAGCGTCCCTTGGCGTCGCGCACGGCGTAGAGCTTCTTCCCCTTCGAGCTTCTCATGACGGTCCTTTTAACTGGCATGTGCAGCCCTCCGCCGGTTCTATAGCACGCAGGCATCCCCTTGTCAATTCGCTGCGCGAAGCGAAGGAGATGGGTGCGCTCAGCCCTGGAAGCGGTCGAGGGCGATGAGCAGCAGGTTGGCGGCGCGCTCGAGCTTGGCCGCCTCGATGACGTAGGCCAGGCGCACTTCGTCCTTGCCGTGGCCGGGGGTCTTGTAGAAGCCCTCGCCCGGCGCCACCATCACCGTCTCGTTGTTGTCCTGGAATTCGTTGAGCAGCCAGCGGGCGAAGGTCTCGCCGTCCTGGATGGGCAGCTTGGCCATGATGTAGAACGCGCCTTCGGGCTTCTGCAGGATGACGCGCGGGTTCGTCTTCAGCACGCGGCAGAGGATGTCGCGGCGCTTCTGGTACTCGGCCATGACGCCGTCGAAATAGTCGTGGGGCAGCTCGTAGGCGCCGATGGCGCCGACCTGCTCCAGCGTCGGCGGGCACAGGCGCGCCTGGGCGAACTTGGTGATGCCCTTCATCACCTCCTCGTTGCGCGACATGACGGCGCCGATGCGCGCGCCGCAGGCCGAGTAGCGCTTGGAGATGGAGTCGACGACGATCACGCGGTCCTCCAGCCCCGGCAGCTGCAGCAGGCTGAAATGGACCTTGCCGTCGTAGGTGAACTCCTTGTAGACCTCGTCGGCGATGAGGAACAGGTCGTGCTGGCGGGCGAACTCGCCGATGGCCTTCAGCTCCTCGGGGGTGTAGACGGTGCCGGTGGGATTGTTGGGCGAGCAGAGGAGGACGGCGCGCGTGCGCGAGCTCAGCCTGGCCTCGAATTCCGCCAGGGGCGGCAGGTGAAAGCCGTCCTCGGCCTTGGCGGTCACCGGCACGATCTTGAGGCCGCACTGCGAGGCGTAGCCGCTGTAGTTGGTGTAGAAGGGCTCGGAGACGATGATCTCGTCGCCGGGGTCGGCGACCACGTTGAAGGCGAAGGAGATGGCCTCGCTGCCGCCGGTGGCGATGACGATGTTCTTGACGTCGAGCTGGATCTTGAAGTGCTCGAAGTAGCGGATCATGGCGAGCTTGAGCGCCTCGAGGCCGTCGGAGGGGCCGTAGGAGAGGACCTTCTCCTGGTAGCGGACGATGCGCTCCATGAAGGCCGGCGGCGTGTCGATGTCGGGCTGGCCGATGTTCAGGTGGTAGACGGTGGTGCCGCGCTTCTTGGCCGCGTTGGCCAGGGCGGTGAGCTTGCGGATGGGCGATTCCTGGATGTGTTGGGCGCGCTGCGATATCTTCATGGGTTTGCCTCCGTTGCGAAAGGTCAAATTATAAGCCCATTCGCCTTGCAAATCAATGAACGGAGGGTGGGTGTCAGTGACAGTGTCCGTGTCAGCAAGAAAATGCTTCCCGAGACCTACGTGTTTGTGCCGGCACAGTGCTGTCCAAAAAAAATTGCTTTTTGGACAGACAGATTGATCCGTAACGGGTTTCGAGGCCATGCCATCCGGTTTTTCAAACGTGGTCTGATGCTGGTAAGACTAAAATGCCAAGCTCCAAGCACCAAATCCCAAACAAATCCCAAGTTCCAAATTCCAATGACCTAAACCAAAGCATTCAACCGAAATCATGCCCCGCCAGGATAGATTACGCTTCCTGTGCCGTAATTTCATTCACGATTGTGTTTGCTCTTGGTTTGGGTCATTTGGTTATTGGAATTTGGAGCTTATTTGGAATTTGGTGCTTGGAAATTGGTGCTTTAGTCCTACCCGCTGCATATGTCTTCCAAAAAAGCTATTTTGGACAGATCTGGTGCCGGCAACCACATCGTTGGACCTAGAGCTGCTGCCGTACGCCGGAAGCCGTCCGCCATACTCCGAGTTCGCTTCTTCCTCGTCACTCGTCACTTGTCACTTGTCACTGAGTTCTATATCATGAGCTTGTGAGCGAGCAATTGGACAAGCCCTGGATCCTGGAGAAGCAACTGGACGAGCTGAAGGCCGAGCTCGCGGCCGCCGGCTTCCGCGGCTTCGTCGCCCGCCAAATCTTCCAGTGGGTCTACCACAAGAACAACCAGGAGCCCGCCTCGTGGAGCAACATCGCCAAGGCGGATCGCGAGAGGCTGGCCGCCCTCTATGACTGGCGGCCGCTGCCGGTCCTGGCGCGGCAGGACGACGAGGAGGGGACGCGCAAGCTGCTCTTCGGCCTGCGCGATGCGCTCAAGGTGGAGGCGGTCCTGATCCCGGAGAAGGGCCGCTACACGCTCTGCCTGTCGAGCCAGGCGGGCTGCCCGCTGGGCTGCGCCTTCTGCGCCACCGGCGCCATGGGCTTCCGCCGCAACCTGACCGCCGGCGAGATCGTGAGCCAGGTCCTCGCTCTGAAGCGGGAACTGGGGGAGTATTCCGGGCGTCTGAACCTGGTCTTCATGGGCATGGGCGAGCCGCTGCTCAATTACGGCGGCGTGGCCCGCGCCCTGCGCCTGATCACCGAGCCCGACGGGCTGAACGTCTCGCCGCGGCACGTCACCGTCTCGACCGCCGGCGTCCTGGACGGGCTCGAGCGCCTGGAGCGCGATTTCCCGCAGGTGAAGATTGCCCTGTCGCTCAATGCCCCTGATCCCGCGCTGCGCAGCGAGCTGATGCCGGTCTCGCGGCGCGAGGGCCTCGAGGGGCTGCTGGCCCATTTCCGCGCCCGCCGTCTCCGCCAGCGCATCACCTTCGAATACGTGCTGCTGGCCGGCGTCAACGACGCGCCGGCGCAGGCGCGCCAGCTAGCCCGCCTGCTGCACGGCATCCCCTCGAAGGTCAACCTCATCCCCTTCAACCCCAGCCCCGGCCTGCGCTTCCGCCGGCCCGACGAGGCCGCGGTGGAGGCCTTCCGCGCCGTGCTGCTGGACAAGGGGCTGACCGTGGTCACCCGCTGGTCGAAGGGGCGGGGCATCCGCTCCGCCTGCGGCCAGCTGGCCGTGCGCGAGGACGGGCAAGGGGAGCGGAAGCAATAGCGGCCGGGATCAGGCGTCCCGCCTGCTTCGCG
>DAHVOV010000301.1 GCA_027318645.1 Candidatus Aminicenantota bacterium | reverse complement strand
TCGACGAGCCGAGCAGGTGGCAGGGCGGCGACTGGCAGACGCGGATGAGGTTCCGGCCGCGCGGCGTCAGGCTGTACATGGTGTAGAAGCTGGCCACGCCGTGGACGAAGCTGTAGGGCAGCCGCAGGTGGTCGGCCGCGGCGCGCAGGTCGGCGTCGCTCAGGTAATGCTCGGGGCTCGCGTCCTGGATGTCATGCAGGATGGCGAGCAGGTTGTCGCCCGAGCGCGGGTAGCGCTTCAGGATCTTGTCGGGTTTCATCCGCACCTCACAGCATGGCCTCGATGGCCACGGTCTCGGCCGCGACGCTTTCCTTCTGCGGCGGCTGCACGCGGTCGCAGTGCAGGCAGCGCCGCGCCTCCTCGATCGCCTCGTCCAGGGTCAGGCCGCGGCTGGCTTCCAGGCCCGGGTGGGCGACGCGCCGCTCCGGGGACTCCATGTGCGGCTCCTTGCGGGCGATGGTCTTCAGGTAGGCTTCCTCGTCGTACTGAACCGCCACCGCCTGGCGCGGCTTGTCGAACAGGGCGCCGGCGCGGCCGAAGAAGCGGTCGATGGCGACGGCCGCCCTGCGCCCCTGGGCCACGCTCTCGATGACGGTCGAGGGGTTGACGGCGTCGCCGCCGGCGAACACACCCTCCATGCTGGTGGCCATGGTCTGCGGGTCGACGGCGATGTGGCCGCGCCGGTCCAGGCCGAGCTTGCCGCCGGTCAGGCCCAGGCTCAGCTTCTGGCCCAGGCAATAGATGACGGCGCTGGCGCGGATGGTGTACTCGCTGCCGGCCACCGGCACCGGGCGCCGCCGCCCCGAGTCGTCGAAGTCGGCCAGCTCGGTCTTGATGCAGTGCAATCCGGCGGCCCTGCCGTTCCTGCCGACCACCCGCAGCGGGTTGGCCAGGAAGTCCATCTCGACCCCCTCCTCCTCGGCGCCCACCACCTCCTCGAGCTGGGCGGGCATCTCGGCGCGGGTGCGGCGATAGACCAAGCGCACGTTGTGGGCGCCCAGCCGCCGCGCCATGCGCGCGGCGTCCATGGCCGTCGAACCGCCGCCGATGACGACCACGTCGTCGCCGAGGCTGACCTTCTTGCCCAGGTTGACGTCGCGTAGGAAGTCGATGCCGGAGAAGACGCCCTTCAGGTCGCTGCCCTCGATGGAGAGCTTCTGGGCCTGGTGGGCGCCGCTGCCGATGAAGACGGCGGCGAAGCCCTTCTTCTGCAGGTCATCGACCGACGCCACCGGCGAGTTGAACTTGATCTCCACGCCGGCGCGGGCGATGACGTCGATCTCGGCCTGCAGCTTGTCCTTCGGCAGGCGGAAATCGGGGATGCCCACCTTCATCATGCCGCCGGCCACCTTCAGCGCCTCGAAGACGACCGGCAGGTAGCCCAGCCGCGTTAGGTAGAAGGCGCAGGCCAGGCCGGCCGGGCCGGCGCCGATGATCGCCACTTTCTCCCCGTGGGGCCGGGCGGGCGGGGCAAAGCCGAACCCCTCCTCGATGGCGTACTCGGCGAACAGCCGCTTGACCTCGCGGATGGCCAGCGGCTGGTCATACTTGCCGCGCGAGCACTTCGTCTCGCAGAATGCCGGACAGACGCGGCCGCAGACGATGGGGAAGGGGTTATTCTGCAAGTGCTGGAAATAGGCCTCGCGGCGGCGGCCGTCGCCCATGTACGAGACGTAGGAGGCGGCGTCGACGCCCGCCGGGCAGGCGTTGACGCAGGGCGCCACGAACAGGGCGGCGCAGACGCCGGCCGAGCAGCGCTTGTCGCGGATGTGCTCGATGTACTCGTGCTTGAAGTACTTGATCGTTGAGATGACCGGGTTGGGCGCCGCCTGCCCCAGGCCGCACAGCGACGTGGCGCGCACGGTGAAGGCCAGGCTTTCCAGCTTGTCCAGGTCCTCCATGGTGCCCGTGCCGGTGGTGATCTTCTCCAGCAGGGCGTGCAT
>DAHVOV010000222.1 GCA_027318645.1 Candidatus Aminicenantota bacterium | reverse complement strand
CTTTTTCGAGAACTCTCCAGAGAGGCGTGGTCTTTCGGGTATCCAGAAGACGGCATGCGGTCCCCTCCATGGCCTCGACCATCCGTCGCGTCAGGGTGGCAACTCCGCACAGGCGTTGCAGCAGGTTGAGGGCTGTGCGTTCTCCGGTCAAGAGGGCCCTCATGGGCCCCTCGACGGTGAACACACGCACATTGGCCGCAATGGCCGAACCGTCCCTGCAGGTCCTCATCTACGACCTTACGGGCTTTCTGCTGCCGATCATGAGCATCGCCGACATCGTCTTCATGGGCGGCACCTTCTCTTCCCGCACCGGAGGCCACAACCTATACGAGCCCGCGGCCCTGGGCAAGCCCGTCGCCGGCGGCCCGCACTACGAGAACTTCCCCGACATCGGCCGGGACCTGGAGGCGGGCGGCGCCTATTTCCGCGTCGACAACGGCGAGGAGGCGTGGCGCGGGCTTCTGGCGGCCTTTGCGGGCCTGGATGCCGCGCGCATCGGCGCAGCGGCGCGCGCGGCCGTCGAACGCCGCCGGGGATCGCTGGCATGCAGCCTGGAACGGATCGAACGCTATCTCGCCTGAGGCGGCTCCTGCTGGACCCGCTCTCGCTGGCGTTCAAGGCCGTCGCCTACGCCCGGCTGCGCGCCGGCGGGCGGCGCGCCCGCGCCTTCCCCGACCTGTTCATCGTCTCCGTCGACAGCCTCTCGTTCGGAGGCGCCGGCAAGACGCCGCTGGTCATGGCCCTGGGCGACGCGCTGCAGGCCCGAGGCGCCCGCTTCGCCGTGGTCAGCCGCGGCTACCGCTCGCGCCTCGAGAAGGCCGGGGGGCGCGTCGAGGCCGGCCACACCTTCCGCGACGTCGGCGACGAGGCGCGGATGATGAAGGTCCGCTTCCCCGGCCAGGAGGTGTTCGTCGGCCGCGACCGCCTGCGCTCCCTCGAGGCGGCGCGCGCCCTGGGCGTGCGCATCGTGCTTCTCGACGACGGCCTGCAGACGGCGCGCGTGCGCAAGGACCTCCGCCTCATGCTGGTCCATCCCGGCCATCCCTATTTCTACCTGCGCCACTTCCGCTTCCTGGAGCGCCGGGCCGACATCGCGCTGCGCTATTGCCCCGGCGGGGGCGGCGGCGCCGGCTACGACTTCGCGCTTGCCGGCTTCCTGGACGCCGGGGGACGGCCGCGATCCGTAGGCGACGCGCCGCTGGTGGCCTTCTCCGCCCTGGGCGACAACGCCCGCTTCCGCCGCGACATGGAGCGCTTCCGCCTCGCCGCCTTCCGCGGCTTTCCCGACCACCACGCCTTCACCGCCGCCGACCTGAGCGGGCTCGAGGCGCTGCGCCGGGAGAAGGGCGCCGCCTGGCTGGTCTGCACCGAGAAGGATTTCTGCAAGCTGGACGGCCTGCTCCCCGCCGGCCTCCCTTTATTGCGCGCCCGGAATGAGATACAATTGCCGGGCGGCGTCCTGGCCGCGGTCATCGCCCATGCCGAAGCGAAAGGGTTCCTGTAAGATACGCCTGGAGCACGCGCTGTTCGCCGGCGCGCTCTCCCTGGCGCGGGTCTCCCCGCCCCGGGCCCTGGCGCTGGAGCGCCGGGCCCTGGTCGCCCTGCTGCGGCTGGGCGGCCACCGCCACGCGCAGCGGGTCGCCCGCAATCTCGCCCTCTCGTTCCCCGGGGCCGCGCCGGCCTGGCGCCAGGACCTGCAGGGGCGGGTCTACGACCACTTCGCCGCCGTCTTCCTGGAGCTCGCCCATGCCTTCGGCCGCAACGCCACCCGCGCCGTGCTGGAGCGGGCCCGGGTCAGCGGCATGGAGAACCTGGAGCGCGCCCTGGGGAAGGGGCGTGGGGCCGTCGTCTTCTCGGCCCATTTCGGCAACTGGGAATGGCTGCCGCTGCTGCTGAGCGACCGCCTCGGCCGCCCCGTCCACAGCGTCGCCCGCCCCATGGACAATCCCCTGATCGAGGCCAGGGTGCGGGCATTCCGCGAGGCCCTCGGCTCGCGGATCATCTACAAGCAGGGATCGCTGCGCACCATCCTCAAGCGCCTGGCCGAGAACGAGGTCGTCTACCTGCTGATCGACCAGAACGCCGTGGCGCGCGAGGGGGTGTTCGTCGACTTCTTCGGCCGGCCGGCGGCCACCGTCGCCACCCCCGCCCAGCTCCACCTGAAGAAGGGCATCCCGCTGGTGCCGGCCTTCCTGCATTACGAAAAGGAGGAAGTCGTGCTCGAGGTCCTGCCCGAGATCGGCTTCAGCGCCCGGGGCGACGAGCCCGCCGCCGTCACCCGCCTCACCCAGGAGCTGACCCGGCTGATCGAGGAGCAGGTGCGGCGCTTCCCCGAGCAGTGGCTGTGGTTCCACGACCGCTGGCGGACCCGCCCGCCGGAGCAAGGAGGATCGCATGAGAGCCCATGACCGCGCCGCCGACCAGCTGCGCCCCATCGCCTTCGTCCCCGGCTACGTGCGCAATGTGCCGGGATCGGTGTTCTGCGAGCAGGGGCATACCCGCGTCGTGGCCACGGCCACCGTGGAGGACAAGGTGCCGCCGTTCCTGAAGCGCAGCGGCCGCGGCTGGATCACCGCCGAGTACGCCATGCTGCCCGGCTCGTCGGGCAACCAGCGCATCGCCCGCGAGCGGGGCAAGATCAACAACCGCAGCGGCGAGATCCAGCGCTTCATCGGCCGGGCGCTGCGCACGGTGGTCGACCCGCTGGCGCTCGGCGAACGCACGATCACCCTCGACGCCGACGTCATCCAGGCCGACGGCGGCACCCGCTGCGCCTCGCTGAACGCCTGCTATCTGGCCCTGGTGCTGGCGCTCAAGCACCTGGTCTTCGAGCAGGTGATCGCCGGCCTGCCGCCTTTCCGCCCCGTCGCCGCGGTGTCGATCGGCGTCAAGGGCGGCGGGCTGCTGGCCGACATGGACTACGAGGAGGACTCCGCCAGCGACAGTGACATCAACGTCGTGTCCACCGCCTCCGGCGAGCTGGTGGAGGTGCAGTCGTTCTGCGAGGGGGCGCCGCTGGCCGAGGCGCTGTTCCGCGAGGCGGTGTCCCTGGCCGTGGCCAAGAACCGCGAGATCATCGCCCTGCAGGAGCGCGTGCTGGCCGCCGCCGGCGTCCGCCGCTGAGCGGCCCGGCCGCGGCTCAGCGATATTCCTTGAGGATCTTGATGTAGCTCTCTTTCTTGAGCTGGGCGATGTAATCCTTCACCTTGACCTGCTGCTCGGCGTCGCGCAGGGTCATGATGATCTCCTCGCGCACGTCCTTGACCTCGCGCAGCCGCTGCGGGGAGAAATCGGCCAGCTGGATGCGGTACCAGCCGCTGCCGGCCTCGATCCAGCCCGAGACCTCGTCCTTCTTGAGGAGCTGCGCCGCCTCCTCCAGCTTGGCGTCCAGCTCGCCCTTCTTGAACTTCCCCAGGGCGATGCTCTCGGCGGCGCCGGGCAGCTCGGAGTGCCTGCGCGCCACGTCGGCGAACGGGGCGGTCTTCAGCTCGGCGTCGACCAGGTCCATCTTTTCCCGCGGCGCCGCGCCGCCGGCGTCCGGCTTGAGGAAGATGCAGTTGAGGGTGAACTCGGCGGGGATGGTGTACTGGTCGGCGTGGCCGCGGTAGTACTCCATGATCTGCGGGTTGTCGATCTTGATCTTGGCGCCGACCTCCTCGGCGATCAGGCGCTGCTGGCGGCGGTTTTCGCGCAGCATGTCCCTCCAGGCGGCGTATTCGATGCCCTCGCGCGCCAGGGCGGCCTTCAGGTCATCGTCCGTGGCCATGTTGTTCTGCTTCTTGATCTCCTGGATGATGACATCGACGTCGGCCTCGACGTCGTAGTTCTTCTCCTTGACCTTGGAGAGCAGGAGCTTCTGCTCGATGAACTTGTCGAGCAGGTTCTTCTTGACGTCGGCGACGGCCTGCTCCAGCTTCTCCCCCTCCATCTCCATCTGCAGGGAGCGGATCATCTCGGCCTCGAACTTCTTCAGCTCGCTGCCGGTGATGGCCTCCTCGTTGACCACCGCGTAGATCTCCTCGACCACGTCGGCGGCCAGGAGGGAGAGGCTAGCCGTTAGGAAGAGGATCAGCGCCGGGAAGGTTTTTGCTTTCATTTTCGTTCACTCCGGGATCGGGTTTGATATAGGAAAAATAGAGGTTCTCGTAGTGGATGCGCACCGGGACCTCGGCCTGCAGCCCGCGCAGGAAGGAGTCGTAGGCCTCGGTCAGCTTGGCCGACAGCAGCTTGTTGCGGATCTGCTCGCGGACGTCGGCCAGCACCTGCATGCGCGCCCGGCGCCGGCGCGTGACCTTGAAGAGGTGGAAGCCGTAGGGCGACTCGACGACGGGGCTGATCTCGTTCACCTTGAGGGAGAAGACCACCTCCTCCATCTCCTGGGGCAGCATCCCCTTCTCGAAGAAGCCCATGGCCCCGCCCCTGGCCGCCTCGGGAGCGGCCGATTCGGCGCGGGCGATCTCCGCGAAGCGGGCCGGGTCGCGCACCAGCTCGGCGCGGATGCCCAGCAGCTTCTCGCGGTCGGCGACCATGATCTGGCTGAGCTCGATCTCCTCCTTCTTCTGGTATTCCCCCAGATGCGCCTCATAGTAGGCGGAGATCTCGGCGTCGGGGACGTCGATGTCCCGGTAGGCGCTGGCCAGCAGGTACTTCTGCACCTTCAGGGAGGCGCGCACGGCCTCGCGGTCGAAGGCCGGGGTCTGGCCCCGCGCGCGGGCCTCGTCCAGGAACGCGGCGACCTCCCCGTCGTCGACCTGCGTCCCCTCGCGCTCGGCTTCATACAGGATGAGCTGCTTCTCGCAGAAGACGTCGAACAGCCGGGAAAGGAGCTTGGCGTCCTCCTGCTTCCCAAGGCCGTCGGCGTACTGCAGCTGGACGAAGCGCCTCAGGTCCTCGTTGGTGCGGTTGACGCCGTCGACGGTCAGGATGACCGCGGCCGCACCGGAAGCCGGCCTGGCCGCGTCCCCTTCCCTCGCCGGCGCCGGCTTTTCCCGGCAGGAAGCGGGAAAAACCGCCAAAACCAGGAGCAGGACCCACTTTTTCTTCATGTACGGCCATTATATACCAGCCCCGGCGCCAATTCAATCGCGGCCGGGAGCCGCCGCCGCGGCTCAATTGACAACCGCGGGCCGAGACACTATAATTTTCGGATGGAAGAACAGGCCCTGGCCACCTACCCCCCCGGCAGCGAAGAACGCGGCCTGATCGAGCGCATCGACCGCAAGCGCCTGCCGGTCCACGTGGCGATCACCATGGACGGCAACGGCCGCTGGGCCAGGAGCCGGGGCCTGGAGCGCAACGCCGGCCACAGCGCCGGCGCCGAGGCGGCCCGCGAGGTGACCGAGGCCGCCGCCCGGTTGGGCGTCCGCTTCCTCTCCCTGTTCACGTTCTCGTCCGAGAACTGGCGGCGGCCGGCCGGCGAAGTGCAGTTCCTCATGGACATGCTCTACGAGAACCTGCTCAACCGCCGCGAGCTGCTCACCGACAACGACATCCGCCTGAAGGTCATCGGCGACCTGGAGCGGCTCCCCGGGCGGCTGCGCCGCAAGCTCGAGGAGGCGGAGGAGCTGTCGCGCTCTCACCGGCGCATGCAGGTCAACCTGGCCCTGAACTACGGGGGGCGCCAGGAGATCCTGCGCGCCGTGCGCGCCGTCGTCGCGGCCGGCATCCCCGCCGGCCGCATCGACGAGGAGGCCTTCGCCTCGCGCCTGTACACGGCGGGATGCCCCGATCCCGACCTGCTGATCCGCACCTCGGGCGAGCAGCGCATCTCCAACTTCCTCCTCTTCCAGATCGCCTACAGCGAGCTGTACTTCACTCCCGTCCTGTGGCCCGATTTCCGCGCCGGCGAGCTGTTCCGTGCCGTCATCGACTTTCAGGGCCGCGAAAGGAGGTTCGGAAAACTATGAAGGACCTGGGACGCCGCCTGCCCACCACCGTCGCGCTCATCGTCTTCGCCTACGCCGCCATCCGCTTCCTGCCGCTGCCCTGGTTCTCGGCGCTGCTCTACGCGCTGATCGGCGCGGCCGCCTGGGAACTGCTGCGCCTGACCCGGCCGAGCCGCCACGTCTGGCCGCTGGCCTTCAGCAACGGCCTGCTGGTCGCGCTGGCCTTCACCTTCCCCTGGTTCGACCTCGGCCTGGCCCTGATCGGCTGCCTGCTCGCCGACGGGCTCTTCTTCCTGTTCACCGTCAACGGACGGGAGCGGCTGGACGCCTATGCCCGCGATTGGGGCATCCTGGCACTGACCGTCCTCTACCTGTATTTCCCGCTCTTTTTCATGCTGGAACTGAAGAAATGGGGGCCGAACTACCTGTTCTTCATGATCCTGGTCATCGCCATCGGCGACTCGGGCGCCTACTTCGTGGGCAGCGCCATCGGCCGCCACAAGATCTACCCCGTCGCCTCGCCGAAGAAATCCCTCGAGGGGCTGATCGCCGCCGTGCTGACCGCCGCCCCCAGCGGCTGGCTGTCGGTCGTCCTCTTCCCCCTGGACCGCGACCCGTCGCCGGCCAAGGCCATGGCCACCGCCGCCGTGATCGGCCTCTTCTCCCAGCTCTCCGACCCGGTGGAATCGCTGTTCAAGCGCGCCGCCGGCCAGAAGGACTCGGGCGGGCTCCTGCCCGGCCACGGCGGCGTGCTGGACCGGGTCGACAGCTACATCTTCTGCGCCCCGCTGCTGGTCCTGGTCGTCCTCTATCTCTGGTGAGCATGAGCCCGGCCTGCCGCGCGTTCTCCCGAGCGACCCGATGGTGAGCGGCGTCGTGGTCCTGGGCTCGACCGGCTCGGTCGGCCGCAGCGCCCTGGCGGTGCTGGCCGCCAACCGCGACCGCTTCCGCCTCCTCGGCCTGGCCGCCGGCGGCAACATCCAACTGCTGGAGCGGCAGATCGCCGAATTCTCGCCCGAGGCGGTGAGCGTCCAGGGCGAGAAGGCCGCCCGCGATCTCCGCGGCCGCTTCCCGCGCCTGCGCGTCCTGCACGGCGCCGAGGGGCTCGACGAGCTGGTCGCGCTGCCCGGCTGCGACGCCGTGCTGGCGGCCATCAACGGCACCGAGGGCATGCGAGCCGCCGTGCAGGCGCTGCGCCTGAAGCGGCGGCTCTGCCTGGCCAACAAGGAGACCCTGGTCGCGGCGGGCGACATCGTCCGCCGCGAGGCCGCCGCCGCCGGCGCCGAGATCGTCCCGGTCGACAGCGAGCAGAGCGCCATCTTCCAGTGCCTGGCCCAGGCCGGGCCCGCCGGCGTGCGCCGCGTGGTCCTGACCGCCTCGGGCGGGCCGTTCTTCCGCGATCCCGGCCGCGACCTGGCCACGGTCACGGTGGCCGAGGCCCTGGCCCATCCCACCTGGTCGATGGGACGCAAGATCACCATCGACTCGGCCACGCTGATGAACAAGGCGCTGGAGATCATCGAGGCGCGCTGGCTGTTCGACCTGGCCGCGGAGCAGATCGACGTCGTCGTCCATCCCCAGAGCGTGGTCCATTCGCTGGTGGAGTTCGTCGACCGCTCCATGCTGGCCCAGCTCGGCGTCCCCGACATGAGGCTGCCCATCCTCTACTCGCTGACCCACCCCGGGCGCATCGCCGGCCCCTGCCCCGGCCTCGACCTGGCGGCCCTGGGGCGCCTGGACTTCTTCCCGGTCGACCGCCGCCGCTTTCCCGCCATCGCCCTGGCCTACGACGTGCTGCGCCTGGGCGGCGACGCCGGCGCCGTCTTCAACACCGCCAACGAGGTGGCGGTGGAGTACTTCCTGGCCGGCAAGATCGGCTTTTCCGCCATCCCGGCCGTGGCCGCCCGCATGCTGGAGCGGGCCGGGCAGCGGCGCCCTGCCGCGCTGGACGACGTCCTGGCCGTCATCGTTGAGACGCGCGAGCGCACCCGGGCCCACATCGAGAGCGAGGTGATGTCATGACCGTCCTGTACCAGTTCCTGACCTTCCTGGTGGTGCTGGGGATCATCGTCCTGGTCCATGAGTTCGGGCACTACCTGGCGGCGCGGCTGATGGGGATCCGCGTCGAGGTGTTCTCCTTCGGCTTCGGCCGCCGCCTGTTCGGCCGCCGCATCGGCGACACCGACTTCCGCGTCAGCCTGGTGCCGGTGGGCGGCTACGTGCGCATGGCCGGCGAGGAGGACTTCGACCCGGCCCATGCCGCTCCCGACCAGTTCATGGCCAAGAACCGCGCCCAGAAGATCTTCACGCTGCTGATGGGGCCGCTGATGAACCTGGTGCTGGCGCTGCTGCTGATCGCCGGCGTCAACATGGCCGGCGTGGAGATCGACGCCTACAAGCTGGAGCCGCCGCTCATCGGCTGGGTGGAAAAGGGCTCGCCGGCCGAGCAGGCCGGCCTCCAGGCGGGCGACCTGCTGCTGGCCATCAACGGCCGCGCCGTCCCCACCTGGAAGGAGGCGGAGATCACCATCGGCACCAACCCCAAGGAGGTGCTGCGCGTCGAGTACCGCCGCGGCAGCGAGCCGCGCCGCACCGACCTGAAGGTGGCCGCCAGCTCGCGCTACGAGATCGGCTTCGCCGGCTTCTACTGGCCGCTGTCGGCCGTGATCGACCAGGTGGCGCCGGGCTATCCCGCCTCCCGCGCCGGCCTGCGCCCCGGCGACCGCATCGTCGCCGTCGACGGCCGGCCGGTGGCCACCTACTTCGAGCTGGCCGAGATCATCCACGCCGCGCCGGGCAGGCAACTGCAGCTTGACGTCCAGCGCGGCGGGCAGACGTTCGCGACGCCGGTCACGCCGCGGGCCGAGAACGGCATCGGCATCATCGGCTTCAACGTGCGCATCGCCAGCACCGAGGTGCGCTACGGCTTCTTCGCCGCCCTGGGCAACAGCGTCCAGGAGGCGGGCCGGCTGGTGCGCCTCACCGTCGACGCCTTCCGCAAGATCGCCCAGCGCAAGCTGTCGGTGAAGAGCTTCTCCGGCCCCATCGAGATCGCCCGCGTGTCGCAGCAGGCGCTGGCCAGCGGCTTCTCCAGCTTCCTCATGCTGATCGCCTTTATCTCCCTGCAGCTGGGCATCGTCAACCTCTTCCCCATCCCCGGGCTGGACGGCGGCCACCTGCTGATCTTCATCGTCGAGTCGGTGATCCGCCGCGACCTGAACGCGAAGCTGAAGAACGCCCTGATCTACGCCGGCTTCGCCTTCCTGCTGGCGCTGATGGGCTTCGTGCTGCTCAACGACATCGCCAAGACGCTGCCGCGCGGCTGGGGCAGCCTGCTGCCCTTCCTGAAGTAGCGGCGGCGCCGGCAGCGAGGGTCACATGAGCGACGACATCCGCGAGGCCCACAACTACTGGGAGCGGTTCGCCCGCCACGATCCCCTCTGGGCGATCCTGTCCGACCCGGAGAAAAGGAACCGCCACTGGGACATCGAGCATTTCTTCCAGACCGGGCGCCGCGAGATCTCGACCCTGCTGTACCATATTCGCCAGCTTGGGATCCGCGTCCCCGCGGGGAAGGCACTGGACTTCGGCTGCGGGGTCGGCCGCGCCACCCAGGCATTGGCCGAGCACTTCGCCGCCGTCGTCGGGGTGGATATCGCCGAGACCATGATCCAGCTGGCGGGGAAGGTCAATCGCTTCCCGGAAAGGGTCCGCTATGTCCATAACCCAGCCTCCGACCTGAAGGTCTTCGCCGACGGCGAGTTCGATTTCGTCTATTCCAACATCGTCCTGCAGCACCTGGAGCCTGAGACCGCCCTGGGCTACCTGGCCGAGTTCCTGCGCGTGCAGCGCCCGGGGGGGCTCCTGGTCTTCCAGCTCCCCTCCCATGCCCGCCCGCGGGAAAGCGAAGGGGCCGCCGCGGCCCGCGCCATGCCCGAGAGCGCCTACCGCGCGTCGGTGACGGTCCGCGAGATCCC
>DAHVOV010000230.1 GCA_027318645.1 Candidatus Aminicenantota bacterium | reverse complement strand
CGACCTGACCCCCGGCGCGGCCGACGCGCCGAAACCCGCCGCCGCGCTGCTCGATCCGTCCGAGCCGCCAAAGCCTGACGCGCCGCACTACGACGCCAACGGCCAGGCGCAAACCGAAAGCCGCGAAGCCTGCCTGGCGCAGCTCGACGCGGCCCGCAAGCGGTCGCCCGGCGGCCTGAACCCAGCCTGGGAGAAGCGCCAGAAGGCCCGCTGCGATGCCCTGTATTCGGATGCTGCCATGAAGTAGCGGCAGATCGAACCCGCCGCCCGGCCGGTTGCCGGGCACATCTCAACTGCTAGGAGATTCAACGATGAACCACAAGAAAACCGCTCTCGCGGTCGCGGCCCTGCTCGCCGCGCAGCTCGCCCACGCGGGCGACTTCCAGGACACCGCCAAGGTGGTTAACGTCCAGCCGCTGATGGAGCGCGTCAACCAGCCTTATCAGGTCTGCGACCAGGCCGCAGCGCAAGCCGCGCCGCAAAGCGGCGGCCTGCTGGGCAGCATCATCGGCGGCGTGGCCGGCGCGCTGCTCGGCGCGCAAGTCGGGCACGGTAACGGCCGCGTGGCCGCCTCGGCGGTCGGCGCTGGCGTCGGCGCGATGACGGGGGACCGTCTGCAAAACGCGCCCGGCCAGGCCCAGCCCGCGCAGAACTGCCGCATGGTGGACAACTGGCAGGCCAGGCAGGACGGCTACCTGGTCACGTACCAGTACGAAGGCCGCACCTTCACCGATCCGATGCCGGCCAATCCCGGCGACACGGTGCCCGTGCAAGTCCATGTCGCGCTGACGCGCTGACGATCAAGAACCCGCCGCCCGGTCGGCTTACCGGGCATATCTCAACTGCTAGGAGATTCAACCATGAACACCAAGACCGTTCTGTTTTCCATGTCCATCATCGCCGCCGCTGTCGCTGGGCAAGTGCCCGCCCATGCCGCGCCGGCGTCCGCCGCATCCGATGCCAAGATTGCCGGGATCAACACGGCCGACAATCGCGGCTTCTCCCTGACCTACGATGACCAGTACAAGCCGGGGTCGGTGGTGGTGTCGGGCGTCTCGAAGGCCGCCGCAGCGGCCGGCGTGCGTCCGGGTGACGTGCTGGCGATGATCTGCACCCAGCCCGCCAACCAAGGCCACTATGACGAAGTGGCGAAGATCGCCGGCGACAAGGCCGCCGTGCAATTCGGGGTCGGCTCCGACTATCTGCATGGCGCGCTGCCCGCCGCGAAGTGGGAGCACGGCCAGGAAGTCACCATCCAGGCGGAAACGCTGCACGAAGGCGCATTCCGCCTCAAGAGCCTGTTCCCTTGGCATGACGCGGGCAAGGCGGTTCCGGTCGATGCCGGCGCGGTCGTGGCGAACGTCTGCGCGCCGGTGCATACCGCCCTTGAAGCAACGGAAGTCGTCGCGCCGTTCGACGGCCGCAGCTACAACGGGCAAGAGGTGTTCGGCGGTCGGGTGCCGATGACTTACGTGTTCTTCCGCGATGGCTTCCCGAAGAACACCAAGGGGTCGTTCTTGATCGCCACGCTGCCGGCCTGGAACGTGGACGCGCCGACGCCAACCAAGTGAACGAAGGCGGCCAGGTGCCGCCTCCGGTCTACGCGCCCAAGGTTCACGCCTTGGGCGTTTTTTTCGCCGGTGCCGGATGCGTGGCGACACCCTGCGCCGCGAGCTGGCCGCGCAACGTGGCGGCGTCCTCGCTGGCGGCCTTCGCTTCCTTTCTGGCGGCGTCGAGCTGGGCGGCCAGGTCATCGGCGCGGGCCTGCGCGGTCTGGATCGTCACGCGGGCATCGGCCAGGGCCTCGGCCTGCTGCTCGGCGCGAGCCTGCGCCTTCTCCAATTGCGCGCCGGCGCGCTCGGCTTCTTTCTTGGCGTCCACCAGCCGGCCTTCCAGGTCGGCTTTCTGCGCGGTCAGGACGGCCGCCTGCTGCTCGGCCTCGATGCGCCCCTGACGCTCCTTCGCCAGCTCGGCGCGGATCGCGGCCAGGTCAGCTTCCAGCCGTGGCATGGCCTCAAGGCGAAGGGTGGCCTTCGCCAGTTCCGTGCGGGCCGCCTCGGCGGCCTGGCGCTCGCGGGCTGCGTCCTCTTTCGCGCCGTCCAGGTCGGCGGCCAGTTGCCCGGCCTTGCCCTCGGCGGCGGCCCTCTCGGCCGCCAAGGCGTCCAGGGCCTCGGATTGCTCGGCGATGGTGTCGGCCTGCCGTTCGTTCTCGGCGGCCAGATCGGCGGCGGTCTGCTGCTGCTCGGCCAGGTCCGCTTCGAGCGGCGCGCGGGCGGCCGACAGCTCGGCAGCCATGAAGTCCAGGACGGCACGCTGCAATGCAGGAGGCAAGACCAGATCGGCGGCGGCCTGGCGCTCTTGGTTCGCCTTCCACTGCTGCAACAGCTTGGCGATAGTGCCCATGCTGCCCTGCCCCAGCCGCTCGCGCACGGCGCGCAGTGTGGGCTTGCCGCCCTCGGCCTTGATGGCGTCGGCGATGGCGTGGACCTGCTCGGGGGTGATGGTGGCTTCGCGTCCCATGCTGCTGGCTCCTCTCCGTTATGATACGATACGATATGATTGATATGATACGCTACGATATGGAAAAGCGCAAGCCCGGCGGACGGATCGAGGCCCGGCCCGCCGCTTGCGGGCAGGTCAGCGCGCATGGGCAAGCGCCAGGACGCACTACAAAGGCCGTAGAAGCCGCGCAAAAGGTCGGTGGTGGGGTTTGGGCGTGTCGAGTGCGGAAAACGCGCTGGCGGCTTTCTGATGGCCTCTGCGGGGCCGTCCTGGGTGGTGGCCGCTGGCCTGGCTGTCGATCCGCTCCGGGCGGGGCGTATACACGCCCCCAAAATCTGAGCGATTGCACGTGGATAACTCGCCGCTGCGGCCAGGTAGCCGCCCTGCCCTTCTTGGCGTCAACCCTGCGGCCGTCCGTGTGCCGCTGCCGCTCGATCTTTGCGCGGACGGTGGCGGACCACCCCCTTGCAAGCCCGCTTTTCAAAGACCTTAGAGCCTGCGGCGCGGTCACTTCAAGGCAAAGGCGGTGGCGTGCCGCCTGGGGGACCATAGCGGCCCCCTTCGGGGGCCTCGATAGCAGGGAGGGGGAGCCGCGAAGCGGGGGAACCCCCGCAGGGGGTGCCCCGGCCCTTGGGCCGCCTGGTGGACGTTTTCCACAGAAAACGGCCTCCAACTATCGGTAAAAGTTATAGGAAACCTTAAAGGCAAACCTTACAGGTTTAGGGGGGGGGCGATCTAACGGACCAAGGGGGGGCGATTTATCGACAAATGGTCCACGAGGGGGGGGGGGA
>DAHVOV010000213.1 GCA_027318645.1 Candidatus Aminicenantota bacterium | reverse complement strand
TCTACCATGCCGGCGACACCGAGAGGATCCCGGAAATGAAGCGGATCGCCTGCGACATCGCCCTGCTGCCCCTGGGGCAGACCTTCACCATGAACTCGGTGGACGAGGCGGTCCTGGCCGCCCTGGACGTGAAGGCGAAGACCGCCATTCCCATCCATTTCGGCCTCTACGAGGGCAGCCAGAAGGACGCCGAGCGCTTCGTGGCCGAGCTGACCCGCAAGGGCGTGAAATCGCTCATTCTGAAAAAGGAATAGCCACCCGCGCGAAGGCGGCCCGGACCCGGCAACCCGCGTTTTTCTATTCGGGCTGAACCTTCTTCAGGCGGATTTCGTCGTCTCCCTCCCGGTAAACGACCTCCACGACATTCCCGCCGGCATCCCTGACGAACTCGAAATACTTGACCTCCGCGCTCGTGATGAAGCGGTTCCCGGAGGTCGACAGCAGCTCGTCCTTGCCAAAGGCATAAAAAAACAGCCGGCCGCCCTCGAGGCGGATTTCCAGCTGCGGCCCCTGCGGAGGGGCGTAGACGCCGGCATAGCGGGCGCACAGGGAGGGATCGATGGGGACCGTCGCGGGCCGAATGAACAGCAGGTCCCGGTAGGTCCGGCCCTGGTTGTCCTTGGCCCCGGGATCGATCCCCCTGGCGATCAGCAGGTCGATGATGCCCGCGTGACCGTTGCGGGCGGCGATATGGAGCGCCGTGCTTCCGTCCGGGGTCCTGGCGTTGATGTTCGCCCCCCGCTCCAGCAGGGCCTTCGCCACGCTGACGCAGCCTCTCCTCGCCGCGACCAGCAAGGGGGTCCTGCCGAACTGGTTGGCGTGATCGATCCGCGCCCCCCGGTCCAGGAGCCAGAGGATGCTCTCGCCGTCGTCGAAATGGGCGGCCCAGTGCATGGGCGTCCCATTGTGGGCCTCCGTCCTGTTCACGTCGGGATGATGGTCCAGGATGGCCTTGACGGCCTCCTTTTTCCCATAGATCAGGGCCCAATGCAGGGCCGTCGCGCCGATCCCGCCGTCGGTCTCGTCGACCCGCCCCGGATCAGCGGCCAGCAGCGCATTGACCTTCGCCGCGTCCCCGCGTTTCGCCGCGTCGATCAGGTCGCTCCCGCGAAGCGATCCGGCGCGGGCCAGAAGCCCCAGCGCAAGGACGGTGATCACCGTTCTTGTTTTCATGAATCCTCCTCGTTCAAGGAAAGCTCCCGGGAAAGCCACTCGCCCAGCGCGGCGGCCGGCGGATGATAGGCGTGCCCGCCGTCGCGGTCGATGAAGACGGCGGCATGGGGAACGAGTCGCCGCAGGCGGCGGGCGATCTTTTTCGTGGGCAGCAGGACGTCTTTCCTTCCCGCCCAGTAGCCGATGGGCATGGACAGCCGGCGCAGTTCGTCGTCCGTCAGCATCGGCACCGACGGCCGGTAGATGAAATGGCGGCCCGCCAGGTCGAAGAACTCGCGGAAATCGTCATCCATCTTGCGGCCGCGCAGATTCACCCGCTCCAGCAGGCGGGGCCCCATCTTGCCTGCCCAGCGCGCCATCCGGGCATACCAGCCGTACGTCTTGCGCCGCGGCGCCAGTCCGGCCGGGCAGATGGTCATTACCGCCGCCACGTCCTTCGGGTCGTCGACGGCGCTGGCCATGGCCAGCCATCCCCCCAGCGAATTGCCCAGCAGCACCAGTGGCCGCTCCGGGACCTGCCGCCGTACCTCGCCCAGCCAGCCGAGCATATCACGCCAGTTGCAGCGAACCGGAGCGCTGTTCCCTGGCTCGCCGGGCAGGTCGAGGGCGTAGCAGCGGCCGATCTTTCCCAGCTCGGCGGCAGCCCCCATCCACACGGCACCGTTGGAGCCCGAGCCGTGGAGCATCAGGATGGCCGGGCCTCCCCCGTTGCCGCCGGCCATGGCGAAGCCCTCGCCCAGCCCCGTTGCCAGGCGGACGGGGCGGAAGGCGGAGGGCCAGCGTTGGAGCAGCCGGCCGTAGGCGGCGCGGACCGCCTCGGCGCCCTCCGGCGAGCGGAACATCGGCCCCAGGTCCATCGGCCCCTCCTGACGAGCCCGCTTGCGGCAGGAACGACGGCCCTCATTCTAGCACATCGGTCGGCCTCGCAACTCAGGGATCCCCGTAGGCCTTGATGCGGCCGTACAGGGAGACAACCACGCGGCAGGCGTGCCTCCCGTCCCGCAGGGTGACGGTGCACAGCGGCGCGGCGCCGCCCAGCGGCGAAAAGACCGGCCGGCCGTTGGCCTTCACCGTCACCTTTTTCCCCAGGTCGAAGCCGCGGAAGACCCGCCACCCCTCCCCGCGGTCGCGGCTGAGCAGCAGCCTGTTGCCGGCGACCTCAGCCCGCACCGGCTCGCAGCCGCAAATGGCGTGGCTGCGGGCGGCGCTCAAGCCGCTCATGACGCCGCGCACGGCCGTGCGGAACTCGAGCCGCGAGAGGAACGAGCCCAGGGCGGGCGCCGCCAGCAACACGACCGCCCAGAACAGGGCGACCGTCACCAGCACCTCAATGACCGTCAGTCCCCTGCGGTCCGCCATCGCTCCTCTCCTCGATGAAATCGACGCAAAAACCGCGGAGCATCCGCAAGCCGGGAAGGCGCAGCGCGCGGCCGAGCGCGAAGTCGCCCGCCGCTCCCTCGACGCGCACCTGCCCGCGGTTGGCGATGTTGCCGGCGATCACCCCGCCGCTGATGTTCACGCTGCCCTCGCCGTTGAACAGCGACCCGCCGGCGATCACCTGCGCCTCGACGGTCGTTTCGCCGTCGTGGGCGAAGGCCACGTCGCCATTGACCTTTCCGCCGCCGAAAAAATCCTCGCCGCAGGCCAGGAGCAGCAGCTTGGGGAGCCGCGGCGCCCCAAGCGCGAGGTTCTCGCTCTCCAGCCCCGTGGTGACGACCAGCCGGCCGCTGGCCAGCAGCTCGAGGCGCGATCCGGCGAGGAACGCCGCTGCTCCCTCCTGCTCCACCGATCCGACGCCGCCGTGGACCACGATCCGGCCGGCGAAGCGGCAGCCGGCGACATCCGCGCCCTCGCCGCCGCTCCATGACAGCCCGGCCTCGCCCGGGACGTAACTCATCTCGAGGCGGCGGCCGCCGCGCTCGAAGGCGATCTTCTGCCGGCCGCCGGCAGCGGCGAATGCCAGCCGCTCCAGGTCGCCCTCGGCGTAGACGGCCCGCACCTCCCCTTCCGAGCGCGCCAGGTATACGCCCGGCGGCACGGGCTCGGAGGACGCCGGCAGGGCGAAGGCCTCGCGGATGTGCGCCCAGTCGGGCATTTCGACCGGAAGCCCCAGCGCCGCGCACAGCAGCCTGCCGGGGTCGGCCTGGACGCTGAGGCCGCTGGCCAGGGGCAGGAGCGACCCGGCATGGGTCACGCCGCGGCCGGCCAGGTAGGAGGCGGCATCGGCCGCCTGCGGATCGGAGACCAGCAGCCCGACCTCGTTGGCCGGTATGTCGCCCGCGAGCAGCTCCACGCCGGCGCGGCCGGCGAGCTCGAGCCGGCCGCCGGGACGCCGCGTGCGCACGAGGTCCTCGACGCGTATGCGGCGGAAGCCGTCCTCCTCGCGCCAGGGACGGAAGCGGAACTCGTGGCGCCCCGCGATGCCGTCCTCGCTCCAGGCGGGGAACGCCTCGGCGCTGAAGAAAGCGGTCCCCGGTTCGGCCCAGGCCATCGGCTCGGCGGCGGCCAGCGCCTCGCGATAACGATGCAGGCCGAGCAGCAGCGCCTGCTCCAGCGCCGAGGCCTCCAGCCGCCGCTGGCAGCGGGCGGCGGCGACGCGCAGGTGCTCGCCGCAGCGGGTCAGCAGGGCCATGCCGGAGGCGGCGAGCAGCGCGGCGAACAGCAGCGCCAGCGCGACGTTGCCCCGC
>DAHVOV010000196.1 GCA_027318645.1 Candidatus Aminicenantota bacterium | reverse complement strand
GGCAAGGCTTTCCAAGCGTGGTCCGCCGCGAGTTACATCCACGCCTGCCACGAGCTCCAAATGAGCCCGGAGAGTCTTGCCCACGAGTGACGAACCGGCCACGCTTCAGCCAACGTGTGATGCATATTTTTCGCGTTTGGTCCCCTATGGCAAATCGGGTTGAACTCGTCGCGGACCGACAACGGGCGGCGATGCGCTCCAGCGGCGTGCCCGGAGGGAACACCTCGGCGATGCCGATCTGCTTCAGCTCGGGCACGTCGGCGGCGGGGATGATGCCCCCCAGGAACATGGGCGGCGGGGTGATCCCCTTCTCGCGGTAGACGGACATGATCTTGCGGCACAGCTGGGTGTGGGCGCCCGAGAGGATGCTCAAGCCGACGACCGAGACGTCCTCCTGGACCGCGGTGTTGACGATCGTCTCCGGCGACTGGCGCAGGCCGGTGTAGATGACCTCCATGCCGGCGTCGCGGAGGTACTTGGCGACGATCTTGGCGCCCCGGTCGTGGCCGTCCAGGCCGGGCTTGGCGATTAAGACCTTTATCCTGTCCATGATGCGCCCATTTTCGCCCAAAAAAGCGGAATTGTCAACCGCGGTATTGACTTTTCGCCGCTGGAAGTGATACATACTACTTCAGGCGGGACACGCAGAGGAGGACCAGCATGAGCAAGAAAGTGATTGTTCTGGCTGACAACAGCTACACAATCCGCCGCATCGTCGAGCTGTCGTTCTCGGAGATCGAGGATGTCGAGGTGCGCAGCTTCGAGAGCGGTGCCGGCATCCAGGACCGGCTGCTGCAGCTGGCCCCCGCCGTGGTCATCGTCGACGTCAAGCTGCCCGAGTTCAGCGGCTACGACGTCTGCCGCTTCATCAACGAGACCCCGGCCCTCAAGGATTGCCGCGTGTTCCTCATGAAGGGCAGCTTCGAGCCCGTCGACAGCGAGATGATCCGCCCCCTGCGCTACGAGGACATCATCACCAAGCCCTTCGATTCCAACGCCCTGGTCGACACGGTCATGAAGGTCGTCCGCCGCGGGGAGCCGGCGGCGGCCGCCTTCCCCGGAGAGGGCCCCACGACCTTCCCCGAGGATTTCCCCGAGATCGAGACCGAGATGCCGGAGAGCGAGGACATCAGCTTCTCCGACATCCGCGGCGAGATGGAGGCCCCCGCCGCCCATCGTCCCGCCGCCGCCCCGCCCCCCGAGCGCGACGAGATCCTGCCCTCGGAGGAGATCACCCAGACCCAGCCCGCAAAGGACAACCTGATGCCGCAGGAGGCCGAGGAGCCGCTGAAGAACCCCTTTGACGAGGAGCCGGCCTTCGAGGAGATCAACACCACCGCGCCGGCCGCCGCTCCGTCCGCGCCGCTGGAGTTCGCGGTGGAGCCCACCGCCGTCTCCCGCGACGTCTCCGACGAGTTCCACGAGCGCTTCATGAAGATCGCCGGCGAGGAGAGCGGCGAGGACCTCCTGAAGCCGGCCCCGGGCGCCGGCGAGGAGAAGCTGGCGCTGGAGTTCGAGCAGACCGACATGGGCAGCCCGGCCCAGACGCTGTACGCCGGGCCCGAGGTCCAGGACCGGCTGGCCCCGACCCGCAAGGCGGCGCCGCCGGCGCCGCCGGCCACGGCGGCGGCGGAGAAGGCCCCCGCGCGCGAGCGCGCCGGCGAGAAGCCCCGGGCGGAGGTGCTGTCGCCCCAGGACGAGCTGGCGCGGCTGAGCGACCTGGCCAAGCGCGAGCCCAGGCCCGAGCCGGCGCCGCGGCCGGCGGCGGCCGAGGCGCAGCGCCTCGAGCTGACCGGCAAGCTGGAAGACCGGCTGAACCAGACGATCAAGGAGCTGCTGTGGGAGATCGTCCCGCCGCTGGCCGAGAAGATCATCAAGGAAGAGATAGACAAGATCAAGTCGGAGTTGAACGAAAGCGGTTTCTGATTCATTTACTGGAGCCCCGAACGTGCCCGAACACGACATGGAAAAATCGTATGACCATTTGCGGACCGAGGCCGACTGGTACCGCCGCTGGGAGGAGGCCGGCCTCTTCACGCCGGCGCCCGAGCCGACGGGCATTCCCTTCTCCATCATCCTGCCGCCGCCGAACGTCACCGGCTCGCTGCACATCGGCCATGCCCTGACCCTGTCGCTGCCCGACATCATCGTGCGCCGCAAGAAGATGCAGGGCTTCCACGTGCTGTGGCTGCCCGGCGTCGACCACGCCGGCATCGCCACGCAGATGATGGTGGAGAAGAACCTGAAGCAGGAGACGGGCCAGAGCAAGGAGGACCTGGGGCGGGAGAAGTTCCTGCAGCTGACCTGGGAGTGGAAGGAGCGCTCGCAGCAGCAGATCGTCGGCCAGATCAAGAAGCTCGGCCTGGCGCTGGACTGGACGCGGATGAAGTTCACCCTCAGCGACGAGATGCAGCGCGTGGTGCGCAAGGTCTTCGTCGCCCTCTACCGCGAGGGCAAGGTCTACCAGGGCACCTACATGGTCAACCGCTGCCCCAACTGCAAGACGGTGCTCTCCGACCTGGAGGTCGAGCACAAGGAGGTCCAGGGCCGGCTGACGCACATCCGCTACCCGCTGCGCAGTGACCCGCGGCGCTGGGTGGTGGTGGCCACCACGCGGCCGGAGACCATGCTCGGCGACGTGGCCGTCGCCGTCCATCCCAAGGACCCCCGCTACAAGAAGCGGATCGGCCAGGAGATCCTCCTGCCGCTCACCGGCCGGGCCATCCCCATCGTCGGCGACGAGGATGTCGACCGCGAGTTCGGCAGCGGCGCGGTCAAGGTCACTCCGGCCCACGACCCGGTCGACTTCCGCATCGCCCTGAAGCACGGCCTGGAGAAGATCGTGGTCATCGACGAGCGGGCGCGCATGACCGGCCCCATCCCCGAGCGCTACCTCGGCCTCGACCGCTTCGCCTGCCGCCGCGCCGTCGTGGAGGACCTGCGGGCGCAGGGGCTGATCGAGAAGGAGGAGGACTACGTCCACAACGTCGGCCACTGCCAGCGCTGCGAGACCATGGTCGAGCCGAACATCTCCAAGCAGTGGTTCCTGCGCACCGCCGAGCTGGCGCCGCCGGCCATCGAGGCCGTCCGCGCCGGCGAGACCGTCTTCATCCCCGACAAGTGGAAGAAGGTCTACTTCAACTGGATGGAGAACATCCAGGACTGGTGCATCTCGCGCCAGCTGTGGTGGGGGCACCGCATCCCCGCCTTCTATTGCGCCGACTGCCACGAGGTGATCGTCAGCGAGCAGGACCCGTCCGCATGCCCGAAGTGCGGCGGCGCGCGGCTGCATCAGGACGAGGACGTGCTCGACACCTGGTTCTCCTCGGCGCTGTGGCCCTTCACCACCCTGGGCTGGCAGGACGACCGCGCCGACTTCCGCACCTTCTATCCCACCTCGCTCATGGTCACCGCCTTCGACATCATCTTCTTCTGGGTGGCGCGCATGATGATGATGGGCCTGCACTTCGGCAAGGCCGTGCCCTTCCGCGAGGTGCTGATCAACGGCCTCATCCGCGACGAGAAGGGGCAGAAGATGAGCAAGACCAAGGGCAACGCCGTCGACCCGCTGGACATCATCCGCGAGTACGGCGCCGACGCCCTGCGCTTCACCCTGGCCATCCAGGCCGTGCCGGGGATGGACATCGCCCTGGCCGTCGGCCGCGTCAAGGGCTACAAGGCCTTCACCAACAAGATCTGGAACGCGGCGCGCTACGTGATCATGAACCTGAAGGGCGACGAGCCGGCCGCCTTCGCCCCCGCGCGCCTCAGCGCCCCCGACCGCTGGGTGCTGCACCGCCTGAACGCGCTGGCGGAGAAGGTCAACGCCGGCTTCGACGAGTACCGCCTGTACGAGGCGGCCGACCTCATCTATCACTTCGTCTGGGACGAGTACTGTGACTGGTACCTCGAGTTCTCCAAGAGCGACCTGGACAGCCCCGACACGCGCGCGGTGCTGAAGCTGACCCTGCTGCGTATTCTGCAGCTGCTGCACCCCTTCATGCCCTATCTCACCGAGGAGATCTACCAGCGCATCCGCCTCGAGCGGGCGTTCCTGATCCAGACCGAGTTCCCCGCCTTCCGCTCCGAGCTGGTCTTCCCCGAGGCCCATGCCGAGGTGGAGGCGCTGCGGCGGGTGGTGGCCGAGACCCGCCGGACGCGCACCGAGAACCGCATCGAGCCCAACAAGCGCATCCCCGTCTACCTCCGCTGCGACGCCGAGGCCGAGCGCCGCTCGCTGCAGGCGCACCTGAAGTACTATGATTTCCTCAGCCGCAGCCAGCGCACGGAGATCGTCGACGATTTCTCCGGCCTGCCCAAGGGCTTCCGCGGCGTTTGCCCGAACTGGGAGATCCTGCTGCCCTTCACCGACGACCAGGACCGCCAGCGCGAGCTGCAGCGGCTGCGCCAGGAGCACGACAAGCTGGACAAGCTCATCGCCCAGATGGAGGCCAAGCTCGGCGGCGGCTTCGCCGAGAAGGCGCCGGCCGAGGTCATCCTGAACTTCAAGAAGAACCTTCAGGAGGCCATCGACAAGAGGGCGAAGATCGCCCGCACCGTTGTCGACCTCAGCTGAGCGCCTGCGCGTCATCCGCCTGGAGAGCTGCTCCTCGACCAACGACTATCTGCGCGCGAACCTGCCCCGCCTGCGCGGCGGCCTGCCGCTGGCGGTCTGCGCCGGCTCCCAGTCGGCGGGCCGCGGCCGCGAGGGCCGCTCCTGGTCCTCGCCGCCCGGGCTGGGCCTGTACGTCACCTTCGCCTTCCGCCTCGCCGACCCCCGCCGCCTGGCCCTCGTCCCCCTGGCCAGCGGCGTGGCCGTCTGCGAGGCGCTCGCGGCCTGGACGGGCCGCGACTTCGCGCTGAAGTGGCCCAACGACGTGCTGGGCGGCGGGCGCAAGGTCGCCGGCATCCTCTGCGAGGGCACGGTGAGCGGCGAGGAGGCGGTCAGCCTGGCGGGCATCGGCGTCAACCTCAACCAGCGCGCGGCGGACCTGCCGGCGGAGTTTCGCCGCCGGGCCGCCTCGCTGTTCATGCTCAGCGGCCGCGAGTGGCCGGCCGAAGCCGGCCTGGAGCGGCTGGCCGCGGCGCTGCCGGCCTGGATGGGGCGCCTGCAGGGCGACGGCCCGGCGACGGTCGTGGCCCGCGCCCGCGAGCTGACCCGGCCGTTCCTGGGCCGCGCCGTCCGCTTCCGCCAGGGCGGGCGGGACTGGAGCGGCGTCTGCCGCGGGCTGGCCGACGACGGCGGGCTGAGGCTGGAGACGGCGGCCGGGGAGGAAACGGTGCTCTACAGCGGCGAGATCGTCGGCGCCGCGCTCACACCTTGAAGATGATGTTCAGGTGGCAGAGGGTGATCTCGTCCTCCGCCTTCAGCTCGTGCTTGACGCCGGTCTGCAGCTTGTTGCCGTTGAGGAAGGTGCCGTTGATGGCCCCGGGCTCCTCGGACAGGTAGAACCTCCCGTCCTTGAACTGGATCTTGGCGTGCTTGCGCGAGATGTACTTCTCCTCGTCCTCGTCGGTGAGGTCGATGTCGGGCACGAAGCCGGTGGTGTAGTCGCGCCGCCCCAGGAAGGTCTGGGTCTTGGTCAGCTGCACCAGGCGGTTGGAGCGCTGGATGATCAGGTAGGCCTTGACCTCGCCGCCGATCTTCTCCGAGGTCGAGTCCTCCTTCTTCGCCTCGCGGACGGCGGGGCGCGCGCCGCCGGCGCCGGCGGCGGCCATCTCCAGCAGCATGGTCTGGATCTTGATGTGCTTCTCGCTGAGCTTCTTCAGGATCTTGAGGGCGATGTCCGGCGTCTGCTTGAGCATCTCGGTCAGGGAGACGTAGGGGATCTTGATCAGGAAGGCGTCCTCGATGACCTCGACGGTGTAGATGGCGTTCTGCTCGCTGTTGAGCGACTCCTCGCCGAAGAAGTCGCCCTTGGTCAGCGTGGCCAGGATCGGGCCGCCGCCGTCGTTCTTCAGCTGCACCTTGCCCTTGTTGATGATGAAGAAATCGGTCTGGATGTCGCCTTTCTTGTAGATGACGTCGCCGGCCGCGTATTTGCTGATGAACTTCTTCAATACGTCCATGTTGGCCTTGGCACCCATTCTATAGAAGATATTTCGCTTTGTCAATTTGCCTCCCCGGCCAGCCAGATCTGTCTGAAAAAATTTGAGGAAACCTTATGAAACGAGTAAGACTGAAGCACCAAGTTCCAAGCAGCAAATTCCAAATAAGCACCAATGTTCCAATGACCCAAACCAAGGCGCAGGACGCTCTTAGTCGTGATAGTGGTAGTGGTAGTGATCGTTCAGGAAAATGCCGAACCGTCATTATCTGAGAATAGATATCTTATCCGAGATGATCGTAATCAAAAGAGGCCGCTAATCGCTGTTACTATCACTATCACTAACACTAAAACTAAGCACTCTTTTGATTCTTTCTTCTGCTGCTTGGTGCTTGGAATTTTAGTCTTACAGGCATCTGACCTTGTCTGAAAACCTGCATTGACCATCCCCAAAACCCTTTGCCGATCATGATGTCTATCTCCAGTACGATTAATTTCGGACAGGAGTGCCGTCCAGCCGGTTTCCCACCGCGGAGCCTTGCGGCGGACGCGACTTTGCCCTACAATCATCCCGGCCCCGCGGCCTTCCCCCGGCAGCATGAAGGAGACATTCGCTTTCCTGTTCCCGCCCCCGCGGACGCTGCGCCCCGGCAGCGGCGGGCTGGACCCGCGCGGCGTCGCCTTCCCCCTGGAGCTGCTCAAGAAGTTCGAGCCGCTGTTCGCCCGCTTCGGCGTGAGCGGCCGCGGCAGCGGGCCGCAGGCGGTCTTCCAGGCCGCCGGCGGCCTGGGGGAGGAGGAGTACGCCATCGAGTGCGCGCCGGGGCGCGTGGTCGTCTCTGCCGCCCCGGGCCGGGCCCAGTTCTACGCGCTTTCCGCCCTGCTGCAGGTGCTGGCGTTCCATCTCCCCGCCGGCGCCATGCCGGCCTTCGCGCTGCGCGACGCGCCCGCCGTTCCCTTCCGCGGCGCCGCCCTGTTCCGCGCCGAGGCGGCCGCCGGCGAGGCGGAGCTGCGAGGCGCCTTCCTGCAGCTGGCCCTGCTGCGCTTCAACCGCCTGGCCCTGCCCGCCGGCGCCGCGGGCGAGCGGGCCGCCGCCGCCCTGGCGCCGCTGGCCCGCCGCCTCGGCGTGGAGCTCTGGCGGCTGGACGACCATCCCGATGCCCTGGGGCTCGTTGCGGCGGACGCACCGCTGCCGGCGCCGACGCGCCTCCCCGAGGGCGTTGCCGGCGCCGGAGGCGGCGATCCCTGGCTCGAAGCCTTCCTGGGCCGCTGCCGCGAAGCGCGCGAGGCGCAGGCCTCGCTGTGGGCCTGGAGCGACCGCTTCCTGGAGCGGCTGGAACGGGTGCGGCGCATCCCCCGCGCGGCGCTGGTCCTGAACCGCGGGGACGCGTCCGCGCGCGGCGACCGCTTCGCCGCCGCCTGGCGTATTTTTCGCGGGCACCAGGTGCGCCAGGTGCTGTGCCCGGCCTTGTGCGCCAGCGGCCGCTTCCTGCCCGACGGCCGCAGCGCCATGGCCGGCGTCGAGTCCGCCTGCGCGGCGGCGGCGGCCGCCCGGCTGAGCGGGGTCCTGGTGCTGGAGGGCGGCGACGGGCCCGGCTGCCTGCCCGGCGGGGCGGCGCTGGCGCGCTTCCAGGCCGGCTGCCGGTTGTGGAGCGGCCGCGCCAGCGCTCCCGCCGCCTTCAGCCGCTGGGCGCTCGGCCGCGACGAGCCCGACCTCTTCCGTGTCTGCTCGTTCCTGGCGCAGGTCGAGGGCCGCCTGCCGCGCGGGCACGACGGCTACCTGTTCGAGGACCCCCTGCTGGCGCCGTTCTCGCGGCAGGACGACCCGCGCCGGGTCGTCGCCCACTACCGCAAGGCCGTCCAGTACCTGGGCAAGCGGGAGATCGACGCCGGCGACCTGGCCGGCTTCCTGGCCTTCGCCGCCGGCCTATTCGCCTTCATCGCCGCCAAGGTGGAGTTCTCCGCCCGGCTGGAGTCGCTGCTGGCGGAGGACGGCCGAGAGCTGCAGTCGCGGGCGGCCGCCCTGGAAGAGGCGCTGGCCGGGCTGCGCGGCCTGCACGCCGCCCCCCCGGCCGCGCCGGGGCCAGGCGCCCGGCGGGATTTCGACCGCCTGCAGGATGACCTCGCCGGCCTGCGCCGCGCCGCCGCGACCGCCGATGGCCGGGCCCGGCTGCGGGAAAGGCGGGCGACCGCGGCGGTCCTCGAGGCGGAGGAGGCGGCGCCCTACTGAGCGCCGCCCGCGGCGGCCCCGGTCATACGCCGTTGCACTTCGACCAGCCGCAGTTGCTGCAGGTGGGGCACTTCTCGTCCGAGACGCTGCTGCCGCAGATCGGGCACTGCGGCGAGTTCATGTCCTGGTGGCGGGTGTTGACCTTGCCCACGTGCGTCTCCAGCACCTTGGCGATGGCGTCGGGGATGGACTGGATCAGCTGGCCGTTGGAGAAGATCGGCTCGGCGCCGCCGATGCCCTTGAGCTGGTTGACCACCTCATCGGCCGGGATGCCGCTGCGCAGCGCCAGCGAGATCAGGCGGCCGATGGCCTCGGCGTCGGCCATGGTCGAGTAGCCCGACTTGCCGATCGAGGCGAAGACCTCGAAGGGCTTCTGGTTGCGGAAGGAGATGGTGACGTAGAGGTTGCCGAAGCCGGTCTTGATCTTGTCGGTGACGGAGGGCAGCGAATAGGGGCGGCCCTCCGGGTGCTTGATCTC
>DAHVOV010000194.1 GCA_027318645.1 Candidatus Aminicenantota bacterium | reverse complement strand
AAGATCAAGGCCGCGGGGAAGATCGTCGTCGGCACCAGCGCCCCCTACCCTCCCTACGAGTTCCACCTGCTCCCCGAGCTCGAGAGCGAGATGGTGGGCATAGACATCGACATCGCCGAAGCCATCGCCTCCGACCTGAACGTGCGCCTGGAGATCAAGGACATCCAGTTCAGCCGCCTGTTCGACGAGCTGGCGGCGGGCAACATCGACATCGCCCTGGCCGGCCTGGCCCCCACCGCGGCGCGCCAGCGCGTCGTCGACTTCTCCATCCCCTACTACCAGGCCATCCAGAACATGCTGGTGCGCGCCGCCGACAAGGACAAGATCCGGCTGCTGGAGGACCTGCGCGGCAAGGTCGTGGGCACCCAGAAAGGTTCCATCCAGGAGGACATGGCCCGCAACCTCGTCTCCGGCGCCACCTTCTTCATCCATGAGGACCTCAGCGCCCTGGTCGCCGCCCTCAAGAACGGCCAGGTCGACGCCGTCATCGTGGAGAAGCCGGTGGCCGACACCTTCGCCGCCCGCGACGCCGCCCTGCTGAACCTGGAGTGCAACACCGACCGCATGCCGCTGGGATCGGCCGCGGCCGTGCGCAAGGGCGACAGCGAGCTGCTGGAACGGGTCAACGCCGTGCTGCACAAGCTGATCGAGGGCAACAAGATCACCGAATCGATCGAGGCGGCCAAGCTGCTGGCCAATAAGGTCTAGCCGTCATAGTGATAGTGTTAGTCACGAGCAATTACAGAAACCAATAAAACACTTCTATTAGAGTGGGATTAAGGCCCTAACGAGGAACGCGAACGCATGATCCGCTTGCAGGATGTCCGACTGGCCTACAACGACAAGCCGATCTTCTCCGGCATCTCCTGGCTGGTCAACGACAAGAGCCGCATCGGCCTGGTCGGCGACAACGGCGCCGGCAAGACCACCCTGTTCCGCGCCATCCTCGGCGAGGCGGCGCTCGACAACGGCGCCATCGAGACCCCGCGCAGCCAGCGCATCGGCTACCTGCCCCAGGACCTGGTCGAGCTCGAGCCGCTGCCGGTCATGGCCTACCTGAAGAAGCAGACGGGGCATGAGGGGATGGAGCGGGCGGTCCGCAGCTGCCAGGAGCGGGTCGCCGCCGGCGACCCGCGCCACGAGGGATTCTCCGCCCTGCTGCAGCAGTTCGCCGCCGCCTCCGAGGCCTTCCAGCTGCGCGACGGCTACGGCTTCGAGGCCCGCGCCCGCCGCGTCCTCAAGGGGCTGGGGTTCGCCGCCGGCGACGAGGAGCGCAACTGCTCGGAGTTCTCGGGCGGCTGGAAGATGCGCATCTTCCTGGCGGTCATCCTGCTGTCGGCGCCCGACATCATGCTGCTGGACGAGCCGACCAACCACCTCGACACCGAGAGCATGGAGTGGCTCGAGGGCTTCCTGCGCGGCTACGACGGCACGTTGCTGGCCATCTCCCACGACCACATGTTCCTCGACAAGATGGTCGCCCAGATCGCCGAGCTGGAGCGCGGGCGCCTCATCCTCTATAAAGGCGACTACTCCCATTACCTCCGGGAGAAGGAGCGCCAGGCGGCGGCGCTGGAGAAGAAGCGCGAGCTGCAGAAGGCCGAGATCAAGCGCATCCAGGCCTACATCGACCGCTTCCGCGCCAAGGCCAGCAAGGCCTCCGAGGTGCAGAGCCGCATCAAGCAGCTGGAGAAGTTCGAGCTGCTGCCCGAGCAGCAGCAGTCGCGGCGCGTCCATTTCCACTTCCCCGAGGCCCGGCGCTCCGGGCGCGAGGTGCTGACGGTGCGCGGCCTGGCCAAGTCGTACGGCGGCCGCGAGGTGTTCGCGGACGTGAGCTTCGCCGTGCAGCGCGGCGAAAAGGTGGCCCTGCTGGGCGTCAACGGCGCCGGCAAGTCGACCCTGACCCGCATCCTGGCCGGCGAGGAGCCTCCCAGCGACGGCACGGTGCAGTGGGGGTACCAGGTGCAGGCCGCCTTCTTCTCCCAGGAGAGCCAGCAGAACCTCGACTACGGCGGGACGGTGTGGCGGGAGGCCCGCGAGGCCGCCGCCGGCGCCACCGACCTGGAGGTGCGCAACCTGCTGGGCGCCTTCCTCTTCTCCGGCGACGACATCCTCAAGTCCGTGGCCGTCCTCTCGGGCGGCGAGAAGAGCCGCCTGGCCCTGGTCAAGATCCTGCTCCGCGACAGCAACTGCCTGATCCTGGACGAGCCCACCAACCACCTCGACCTCAAGACCAAGGAGATCTTCCAGGACGCGTTGCTGCACTACGCGGGGACCATCGTCCTGGTCTCCCACGACCGCCATTTCCTCGACGACCTGGTGGGGCGCGTCCTGGAGCTGCGCGAGGGCCGCATCCACGAGTATCTCGGCAATTACTCCGAGTTCGTCCGCAAGCGCGAGGAGGAGACGGCCGCCGAGGAGGCGGAACGGGACGCGTCGTCCCGGCCCGACGAGTACGGCGCTCCCCCGGGCGTCCCGGACGACCGCTTCCGGGAGGGCGAAGAACCGGCCGCGCGCCGTCCCGGCCGCAGCCGCGAGGAGCGCCGCCTCGAAGCCGAGGAGCGCAACCGCATCAGCCGCATCCGCCGCGGGCTGGCCGGACAGGTCCAGGCGCTGGAAGCCGAGATCGGCGAGCTGGAGGCGATCAAGGGCCGGGACCAGGGGCTGCTGTGCGACCCCGAGGTGCTCCGCGACTCGCCGCGCGTCCAGGAGCTCATGAAGGAGCTCAGCGCTGCCGAGGCCAGGCTGAAGGAGCTGCTGCCCGAGTGGGAACAGCTCATGGCCCAGCTGGAACAGCTCGGAACAAACTAAGAAACGGAACTGTTCAGCGGCTTCCAGTCCGACGGTCCTTCAAGGTTCCGCCAACAAGAAAAATGAATTCAGGACTTGCCATAAACTTTCAGACCGACGGTCCTTCAAAGTTCCACATAGCGAACAAAAAAGATTCGAAACTAGTCAGCGGCTTACAGCCCGACGGTCCTTCAAGGTTCCACGTGCCACGTTCCACGTACCATGTTAGGGCACTTTACATTGCATTTTTCTGAACGTGGAACGTGGTACCTGGAACGTGGAACCTCGACGGACTGTTAGGTTTTCCTGGAAAGCCGTATGTGGAACCTCAACGGACTGGAAGGTTTTCCAGTTAGTTGCTACATGGTACCCGGTGTCGTTTTTATTTTTCATGTGCTAGAATCGAACGGGAGGCACAATGAAACCCTTTCTCCTCTCGATCATCGTCCTGCTCGCCGTCATGCCCGCGCTCCGCGGCGACGCCGTCGACGATCTCCTGCAGCAGGGCGACGAGCTCTATGCCGGGCGCCAGGACCTGGGCCAGGCGCGGCAGGCCCTGGCCCGCTTTCGCGAGGCCGTGCGCCTCGCCCCCGACCGCTTCGAGGCCCTGGTCAGGAACGCCCAGGCCGCCTACTACGTCGGCGACCTCGCCGCCGGCGGCGACGAGAAAAAGAAGCTGTTCCAGGAGGGAATGGACCTGAGCCGGCGCATGATCGCCCTGCATCCCGAGCGCGTCGAGGGCCCCTACTGGCTGGGCGTCCACACCGGCAGCTACGGCGAGGCGCGCGGGGTGCTCAAGTCGCTGTTCCTGAAGAACGACATCATCCGCGCCATGGAGCGCGCCATCGCCATCGACGGCGCCTACGAGCAGGGCGGCGCCTACTGCGTCCTCGGCAGCCTCTATTACAAGGTCCCCGGCCTCTTCGGCGGCAGCAAGAAGAAGTCCCGGCAGTACCTGGAGACGTGCCGGCGCATCGCGCCCAAGAGCTCGGTGTGCCTGCTCTTCCTGGCCGAGACCTACTGGTCGCTCGACGAGGAGGAGCTGGCCATCCGCGCGCTGGAGGACCTGCGGGCCATGGAGCCCGACCCGCTCTGGGTGCCGGAGACCGCCAAGGACAAGGCGGAGGGGGAAAAGCTGCTGAAAAAGTACCGGGAATGAGCGCCCCCCTCCTTGCATTCGCCGCGGGATTCTGGTACATTTAAAAATGGCAAACACAACCATCCTTGCGATAAACCCCGGTTCCACGTCCACCAAGATCGCTATCTTCGCCGGCGAGGAGAAGGTCCTGAGCCAGAACATATCCCACGCCGCCGAGGAGCTGGCGCCGTTCCCGCGCATCATCGACCAGCACCATTTCCGCGAGAAGGTGATCCTTGAGTTCCTCAAGAAGAACGACTTCGACGTCAGGAAGCTGGCGGCGGTGGTCGGCCGCGGCGGCCTGCTCGGCCCCATGGCCTCCGGCACCTATGAGGTGAACGAGGAGATGCTCGACTTCCTGAAGAACAACAAGACCGAGCACGCCTCCAACCTGGGCGCGCCCCTGGCCTTCGACCTGGCCAAGGACGTCGGCGTCAAGGCCTACATCGTCGACCCGGTGACGGTCGACGAGATGGACGACCTGGCGCGGGTCACCGGCCGGCCCGAGATCCCGCGCATCAGCATCTTCCACGCCCTGAACCAGAAGGCGGCGGCGCGCCTGGCCGCCAAGCAGCTGGGCAAGCCCTACGGCCAGTGCCGGCTGATCGTCGCCCACCTGGGCGGCGGCATCTCGGTCGGCGCCCACGTCGACGGCCGGGTGATCGACGTCAACAACGCCCTCAACGGCGACGGGCCGTTCGCGCCCGAGCGCGCCGGCTCGCTGCCCAGCTGGAGCCTGGTCGAGCTGGCCACCTCGGGCAAGCACGACCTGGCCGCGCTGAAGAAGATGATCACCGGCCAGGGGGGCATCGTCGCCCACCTGAAGGTGAACGACATGCGCAAGGTCGAGGACATGGTCAAGGCCGGCGACGCCCAGGCCACGCGGGTCTACGAGGCCATGGCCTACAACGTGGCCAAGGAGATCGGCGGCCTGGCCGCGGTCATGGAGGGGCGGATCGACGCCGTCGTCCTGACCGGCGGCATCGCCTACGACGAGCTGTTCATCGGCCTGATCCGCCGCCGCGTCGAGTTCCTGGGCCGGCTGATCGTCCTCCCCGGCGAGGACGAGATGTCCGCCCTGGCCCTGGGGGCGCTGCGCGTCCTGGCGGGCGAAGAGAAGCCGAGGCACTGGAAAAAGGCAGGAGGAAACGCATGAAGCCGATGAGAAAGCTGAGCGAGATCGAGTCCCTGGTCAAGTCCAAGAAGAACTTCCAGATGGCCGTGGCCTACGGCCAGGACGAGGACACCATCCTGGCGGTGCGGCGCGCCGTGGAGGAGAAGATCGTCGACGCCATCATGGTCGGCGACGAGAAGGTCATCCGCGAGCAGTGCGCCAGGCTGAAGATCGACGCCGGCATCTTCCAGATCGTCCATGAGCCCGACGAGAAGAAGAGCGGCGACAGGGCCGTGCGCCTGATCATCGAGGGCAAGGCGCAGATCCTCATGAAGGGGCTGATCTCCACGCCCTATTACCTGAAGCCGATCCTCAACAAGGAATACAACCTGGTGGGCAAGGACGCCGTGCTCTCGCACACCACCATCCTGGAGGTCCCCACCTACGACAAGCTGCTGATCGTCTCCGACGTGGCCATGATCCCCTACCCCGACCTCAACCAGAAAGTGCAGATGATCAGCTACAACGTCAAGATCGCCGCCAAGCTGGGCATCGAGAACCCCAAGGTGGCGCTGGTGACGGCCAACGAGAAGGTCTCCGACAAGATGCCCTGCACCATGGAGGCGGCGGTGATCGCCAAGATGGCCGACCGCAAGCAGATCAAGGGCTGCATCGTCGACGGCCCGCTGGCGCTGGACGTGGCCATCTCCAAGCACGCGCTGGAGGTCAAGGGGCTGAAGTCGCCGGTCGAGGGCTACGCCGACATCCTGATCATGCCCACCATCGAGGCGGGCAACGTCCTCTACAAGGCGTCGACCCTCCTGGCCAACGGGAAGCTGGCCGGCGTGGTCACCGGCGCGCCGTTCCCGGCCATCCTGACCTCGCGGGCCGATGACGACGACAGCAAGTACTATTCAATAGTGCTGGCAGCCGCTCTGGTATAAGAACTCGGCGTACGGCATACGGCGTACGGCGTACGGCAACCGCACTGCTACGAAATCAGGCTACTGGCCATTAAAAGTTCGCTGCGAACCATTGGGGTTCGGTAACAGTCAATGATGAAATGATCTTGATCAATGCCTTGCTGACATCAGCAGGGCATCCTACGTTCGTCTAATTGCTGTTACCGTCAGCCGTACGCCGTATGCCGTACGCCGAGCCCTATTCTTCCTCCCCTCCGAACCCGATGTTCTTCTCGGTGTAGCCCGCGGGGATCTCGAAGAACGCGGCGGGGAAGTTCCTGCTCCCCAGCGAGAGCACTTCCATCACCTGGCGGCTCTTCTCCTTCTCCGTCCCCTTCTTGTTGACCGAGGTGTTGACCGTGACCATCTTCAGCGGGAAGCCCAGCCCGGCCTCGGCCTTCATCTGCTGCTCGATCAGCGCGTCGAGGTCCTCCATGCCGGTCTTGTAGTCGCGGAAGCGGAAGGTCTCGGCCATCTCCTCCAGGCCGCGGAACTTGGGCGTCGACCAGGTCTCCTTCTCGATCTTCTCGTGGCTCTTGCTCTTGATGATGGCGATCTTCACTTCCATGTCGTATTCCATGAGCATCTTGGTGTGCTGGCAGGGATAGCCCAGGATCGCCTCGCTCCCCAGCTTCTCGACGTTGACCACCGGGTTCTTGATCTTGATCTTGACCAGCTTGCCCACCACGCCGGCCATCTTCAGCATGGCGTCGATCGGCAGGCGCGAGTAGGTCTTGTCCTCGGGGTTCACCAGGTAGAGGGTGTTGTCGGCGGCCTTGAAGAGCCAGTAGCCGCCCTTCTTGTACATCTCGTTCTCGTAGGCCACGCTCTCGAACACCATCTTGACGTTGCCCCCCTGGGCACAGGCCTGCATGACCACCGTGTTGCTCTGGCCCTTGGCCTCGGCCTGGGTCACGGTGCGCGCCTTCCACTCCACGCCGGCGAAGGAGCTGACGGCGAAGATGACGATGAACAGTGCGGCCAGAATTGCCTTTTTCATGGTTTTGCCTCCTGAGGTCCAGGGCGATTATATCTCAAACGCCTTCGAATTAGCAACGCTCTGCACCAAGAAAGGAATGATGTTCAGCACCCAACAGTGCAACGGTCCATCGAGGTTACAGGTACCATCCAATTTCTGGGCAAAAAACCTCCCAGTCCGTCGAGGTTCCACTCACGGCTTTCCAGGAACACCTTCCAGTCCGTTGAGGTTCCACGTACCACGTTCCACGTACCAGGTTAAAGACCAAGCCATGGCACAGGAGGTCGTTGACTTTCAACGTGGCACTTGGTACGTGGCACGTGGAACCTTGATGGACCGTCGGACTATAAGCCGCAATAAACAGCAATCGTGACACGAAACGCGTGACGCGTGATAAGTAACAGCATCAACAGATTTCACGCATTCTTTAGTTCGCTGTTTTCTGGCTTTCAACATGGTACGTGGTACGTGGTACGTGGAACCTTGAAGAACCGTCGGTCTGAAAGTTTATGACTCTACAGTTCAAGAATATTTCTTATGAGACCACGACAGTCTTGATGTTGACGAACTCGCGGATACCGAAATGGGACAGCTCGCGGCCGAAGCCCGACATCTTGATGCCGCCGAACGGCAGCCGCGGGTCCGACTTGACCATGCCGTTGACGAAGACCGATCCGGCCTCGACGCGCGCGGCCAGCTCCTCCGCCGCGGCCGTATCGGCGCTCCAGATCGCCGCCCCCAGGCCGAAGCGCGTGTCGTTGGCCATGCGCAGCGCCTCCTCGCGGTCAACGGCGCGGAGCAGGGCGGCGACGGGACCGAACGTCTCCTCGTCATGGGCGGGCATGCCGGGGCGCACGTTCTCCAGCACCGTCGGCGCGAAGTAATAGCCGGGGCCGGCGATACGCCCGCCGCCAGTCAGGACGCGGGCGCCGAGGCGGACCGACTCGCGCACCTGGCGTTCCAGGTCGTCGACCAGGTCGGCCCGCGCCAGCGGCCCCAGGTCGTTGCCCTCGTCGAGGGGATCCCCGGTCTTCAGCGCGGAAACGGCGGCGGCGAACGCCTGGCGGAAGGCGCCGTAGATCCCG
>DAHVOV010000143.1 GCA_027318645.1 Candidatus Aminicenantota bacterium | reverse complement strand
TATCGAGATGCGCCAGATCGGCATCCGCGACGAGGCCAAGATGATCGGCGGCGTGGGCATCTGCGGCCGCCAGCTCTGCTGTAAGACCTTCCTGACCAGCCTGGAGCCGATCACCCTGCAGATGGCCAAGCGCCAGAACCTGAACATGAACCCGGTGAAGATCTCCGGCATGTGCGGCCGGCTGATGTGCTGCCTTTCCTACGAGGAGACGGTGGGCGGCCGCGTGGTCATCGAGGACCAGGACGAGCGGGTCGGCTACGACGAGGAAGAAGACCTGGCCGAAGACAAGAAATGATCGAGTCATCGGTTCTCCAGGGAAGAGAGAGGGAAGGCAGAGAGAAAGGCAGAGGGAAAACAAAGTGGGAAAGAGGTTCTGACAGGGATATTTCCCACTCTCTCTTCCCTCGCTCTTCCCTCTGTTTTCCCTTTGTCTTCCCTGTAGTTGGATATCAAAAAATGAAAGCCCTTCTGCTGCTGCTGCTGCTGGCGCCGGCGCCGGCCGTGGCCCAGTTCAAGCCCTGGCACAGCCCGTACAACTTCGCCTACGGCGCCAAGGCCCGCGCCATGGGCAACGCCTTCGTCGCCGTGGCCGACGACCTTACGGCCGCGTTCTGGAACCCCGCCGGCCTGGCCGGGCTGCGCGAGCCCGAGTTCTACCTGGCCTACAAGTCGACCGGCCAGGACCACGACTACGAGCTCCAGGACCGGCGCCTGCCCGGCGACACCCGGCTCTACAACTACAACTTCGACGACCGGCTGAACCAGATCGACTTCTTCGCGGTCTCCGCGCCCTTCCGCGCCTGGCGCCGGCCCTGCACGCTCGCCGTCGGCTACTACCGCTACATCCCCTACGGCTACAAGGGGACGGCCAAGGAGGTGATCACCTCCCTGGTCGGGCTGTGGCCCGCGAAGCGGACGACGACCGAGTTCACCGGCAGCGAGGGCTTCGACGTGCTGGCCTTCTCCCTGGGGGTGAAGGCGTCCCGCTTCCTGTCGCTGGGCGTCACCCTGCAGCAGTTCTTCGGCACGGGGAGCCGCAACGTCCACACCCAGGAGCCTGACGAGGAGTACTTCTCCAACGTCGTCGAGAACCTGCGCGGCCGCAGCTTCGTCGTCGGCGCCCTGGTCACGCCGGCTCCCTGGCTGCGCCTGGGCCTCGCCTGGCGCAGCGCCATGAAGAACCGCCTCGAGTCGACCGTCTCCACCTGGCAGGAGGACGGCACTGGGGAGAAGTTCGCCGAGGCCAGCGCCTCCTGCCAGGCGCGGGTGACCATCCCCGAGCAGTACGCCGCCGGCCTGCAGCTGCGGCCCCTGCCCTGGCTCGACCTGAGCGGCGAGTACTCGGCCAGCGAATGGCAGCGCGGCAGAATCGAGAACTACTTCGACGCCCCGCGCCTGCCGTACCCGCAGCTCGCCGACTGGGCGAGCGCCCAGAACCAGGTGCGCAACCTGCGCCTCGGCGCCGAGGCGCGGCTGGCGCTGGGGCAGCGCGTCCTGCGCCTGCGCGGCGGCTGGTCGCGCGAGCGCCAGCTCTACCGCAACGGGGCCGACGCCGCGGTCTACCTGGGCAGCTATTCCCTGGGCGCGGGCTGGGAGTTCTCGCCCTGGCTGATGCTGGAGGCCGCCTACCAGCGGCAGCGCGCCGATTACCAGGAGAACGGCTACTTCAACCTGCGCGTCGAGGTCCCCACCCATTTCCGCGCCAACGTCGTCTTCCTGGCCCTGACCTACCGCTTCGGGCACGTATTCCGCCCCAACCGATGAGCGAGGCCCTGGCCCGGGCGGCGGCCCTGCTGCGCGACGCGCGCCACGCCACCGCCTTCACCGGCGCCGGCGTGTCTGTCGAGAGCGGCATCCCGCCTTTCCGCGGCCCGGGCGGGCTGTGGAGCCGCGTCGACCCCGCCTTCATCGAGATCGGCCACTTCCTCGACCAGCCGGAGGAGTCCTGGCGCCGCATCAAGGACATCTTCTACGACCACTTCGGCCAGGCGAAGCCCAATGCCGCCCATTTCGGGCTGGCCGCCCTGGAGGCGGCTGGGCGGCTCAGGGCGGTCATCACCCAGAACATCGACGACCTGCACCAGCAGGCGGGGAGCCGCGATGTGATCGAGTTCCACGGCAACTCGCGCTGGCTGCTGTGCCTGGAGTGCGGCCGCCGCGAGGCGGTCCGCCCCGAGCGCCTGGCCACGCTGCCGCCGCGCTGCCGCTGCGGCGGGCTGCTCAAGCCCGACTTCGTGTTCTTCGGCGAGGGTATCCCCGAGAAGGCGCTGCAGCGCTCCTACCAGGAGGCCTCGCAGGCCGACCTGTTCCTGGTCATCGGCTCCAGCGGCGAGGTGCAGCCCGCCTGCCAGATCCCCCTGCTCGCCAGGAACCGCGGCGCCAGGATCATCGAGATCAACCCCCATCCGTCCAATTTCACCCCCGCCGCGGACGTTTTTCTGCAGGGCAAAGCGACCCAGGCCGTCAGCGAACTGGTCAAAGAACTAGGCTTGCGAAACTAGCCAGCAACTTACAGACCGACGGTCCAGCGAAATTCCAGAAGCATTACTTGGCAATACAGAACTGGCAACAAACTTCCAGACCGACGGTCCTTCAAGGTTCCACGTACCACGTACCACGTAAACAGCATAAAAGCACTAAAAACCTATGAGGATCCAACAGCAGTACAAAACTTTTGAACTAGCCTACAAACTTTCAGACCGACGGTCCATCGAGGTGCCACGTTCCACGTACCACGTACCACGTTTAAGAAAAATCAGAGATTCGCAGTGTCAACTCAAGAACAAACCAAACAGTCGAAAAATGGCACAAAAATCATTATTGAAATGAGACAAGAAGTATGGCCTTCTAAAATCAAAATTATTGATTGGAGAGAATCGTGATGATTGCCAAATTTGAGGAGATTCAATCGTG
>DAHVOV010000094.1 GCA_027318645.1 Candidatus Aminicenantota bacterium | reverse complement strand
CAACCTGGACCGGGCGCGCGAGCTGGATTTCCTGGTGGAGCTGCGGCTGGTGCGCAGCCTGGACAAGGTCGGGCTGGGGCTGACCGTCTTCTCGCGGCTGCAGGACCGCGTCGTCGCCCGGAAATACATCGAGCGCTCCATCCCCGCCGCGGAGCGCGACCTGCTGCAGGCGCGCAGCTTCTCCTTCGCCGCCATGGGCTTCGCCAAGCTCCTGGAGTTCGAGGCCCGCGAGGGGCTGATGGACATCCAGTCGCTCCCGGCCGCCGACGGGGCAATGCAGTATTATTTCTATTACCCCGACGAGATCGTCATCTACCAGGCCCGCGAGGCCGGCCTGGAGAAGCGCTTCCAGTTCCGGCTCAAGTGGGGCCGGCCGTACTACCCGACCCGGCACCCGGAGGGCCGGCTGCTGCTGTTCCGCTCCGGCGCCGACCTGGTGCTGACCGCCGGCGGCAACTTCTCCTCCTACTCCCAGGTGCTGACCTTCCGCGACGGCGCCTGGCAGGAGGCGGGCCGGGTCGACTTCGTCCCCTTCCGCTTCGTGACCCTGAACCGCACCCCCTACCTGGTCGGCGCCCGCTGGGAGGAGGGGCGTAACTTCCTCAAGGACCGGATCTTCTTCCAGCCCTACGACCCGGCCGCGGCCGCCGGCGCGGGGCTGATGCAGAAGCAGGTGTGCGCGGCCATGGCGCTGGACATCGCCGCCGCCGACGGGCAGCTGCAGGCGGTGCACGCCATCGACCGCGACTACTCCTACCATATGTACGGGGCGGACCTCGCCGAGCGTACCCCCCTGCCGGGGAAGAAGGGCGGGGCGCTGGCGGCGCTCGGGGGCGAATGGCTGGCCCTGAGCGACTACCGCCGCGGCGCGGACCGGCTGTTCTTCTGCGACATCCGCGACGGCGGCCTGCGGCCGGTGTACGAGGCCGCGGTCGCGGGCGAGGTGCGCTTCCTGGCCGCCGGCGCCTGGCACGACGCCCCGGGGTTCTGGGCCGGCGTGCGCCAGAGCGACGAGGACGGCGGCCGGCTGCTGGTGCAGTTCTGGGGGAAGGCCCATGAGTAGGGGCGCGCGCAGGCTGCTCGCCGCCCTGGCGCTGCCGGCCCTGGCGCTGGCCGGGGCCGTCAAGCCCTACTACGGCGGCGAGATCGTCGTCCGCCTGAACGAGCCTTCCTCGTTCCGCCTCAACAGCGCCAGCTACTCCAACCTGATCTTCTACTCGCTCATCTACGAGAACTTCTTCACCCTGGCGCCCGACGGCCAGATCTCCAGCAACATCTTCCAGGAATACCGCTACGACGCCGCCGCGCGCACGCTGTTCCTCACCCCCCGGGAGAACCTCAGCTTCTCCAACGGCAAGCCCCTGACGGCCAAGAACATCCAGGTCTCGCTCAAGGTGTTCCTGGGCTCCGACCTGTTCGCCGCCAGCCGCCTGAGCAAGGCGGTCAAGAACGTGCGCCTCAACGGCGAGCAGGTGGCGGTCGAGCTGCTGTCCGACCAGCCGGACATCGTCTCCCTGCTCACCGCCCCCGAGCTGGTGGTGCTGGCCGAGGACGAGCAGTCGTTCTCCGGCCTGTTCTATCCCCAGGAGTGGGAGAAGAACCAGCAGCTGGTCCTGGCCGCCAATCCCTATTACGCCGGCGGCCGGGCGTACCTCGACCGCGTGCGCGTCACCTTCGGCGACAGCCCGGCGCCCGACCTGTTCCTCGCCGCTCCCGGGCAGTTCCGGGACAGCTGCCTGGAGTTCGACTCCGGCATCTACCAGAACCTGTACCTGTGCTTCCTGCAGCCCGACATCGGCCAGAACACCAAGATCGCCCTCTTTTCGCTGCTGAAGCGCTTCAACGAGGCGAGCGGCGGGCGCTACCGCGAGCTGGCCTCGCTGACCTCCGACGACGAGTCGCCGGTGGCCATCCGCATCAAGACCCTGTCGCCGCAGAAGACGGCGGCCATCCTGAAGACCTCGGAGATCAAGCTCTACGCCCTCTCCTCCCTGAGCTTCCTGGAGAAGGACCTCGCCGCCTTCCTCAAGGGGACGAACCTGAAGATCGAGACGCAGTTCATCGACAACAGCGAGTTCATGGCCTTCCTGCAGTCGGCGGCCATCAAGTACGTGCTCGTCGACCGCCTCTTCCAGAGGAAGGCCCCCCCGGAGGAGAAGCTCAGCCGCATCCTGAAGGAGTCCAGCTTCAACCGCTTCAACGCCCAGTACCTGCGCATGCTCAGCGAGCTGGACGAGGCGCGCTTCAGCAACTCCCCGGAGCTGCTGACCGAGCAGATCGCCCGCATCAGCGAGGCGATCGTCAACGACGGCTTCATCTTCCCCCTGTTCCAGAGGAGTTATTCCCTCTACATCCGCAGGTCGTGGCCGGCGCTGGAGATCGATTATTACGGCCGGCCGCTGCTGCAGCGAGTGAGCCAAGCCCATGATTAAAAAACTTTTCGCCTTGTCCGTGCTGCTGCTGCTGGCGCTCCACCTGCCGGCCTTCGAGCTGGGCCTGGCCGCTGGGTCGATCAGCAAGCCGGCCAGCTTCTGCTACGGCCTCTCCTTCAGCTCCGGCGCCTTCGTGCCCCTGGTCTTCCTGGAGTTCGAGGGCTGGCGCGTCGACGAGGACGGGCTGAAGCAGCTGACCGCCGGGGTGAAGCTCCGGCCCAAGCTGGGCTCCTTCTCCCCCTACGCCATCGTGGGCGCAGGCAGCGAGTTCCGCACCCTGAGCCTGCGCTTCAGCGAGCAGGACTTCTTCACCTTCGTCGGCGGCGGGCTGCACCTCTATCTCTCCGGCATGCTCTCCCTGCGCGGCGACCTGCGCCTCCAGCACCTGCCCTACGGCAACCGCTTCCGCGCCAGCGGCGGCCTCTTCATCCACCTCTAGGCGGCCGCGCCCCCCGCCGCGGTTGACAGCTCCGGCCATTTCGGCTATAAAATACCCTTGCCGCGGCGAGCCGTTCGCCCACAGACAGGACAATCCGTCGCTTTTCGGGAGGTCATGGTGAATATTTACGTTTGCATCAAGCAGGTGCCCGACACCGAGGCCAGCATCATGGTCAAGGACGGGAAATCGATCAACGAGGCCAGCGTCAAGTGGATCGTCAGCCCCTACGACGAGTACGCCGTCGAGGAGGCGCTGAAGCTGCGCGAGAAGCTCGCCGGCTCCAGGGTGACCGCCGTTTGCCTGGGCCCGGAGCGCGCCCAGAACGCCCTGCGCACGGTCCTGGCCATGGGCGCCGACGCCGCCGTGCAGGTGGAGAGCGCCGCGGCCCTCGACAGCTGGAACACCGCGCGCGCCCTGGCCCACGTCATCCGCGCCGACAAGGAGTTCGGCGTGGTCTTCCTGGGCCGGCAGGCCATCGACGGCGACGCCAGCCAGGTGCACCTGCTGCTGGCCGGCGAGCTCGGCGTGCCGGCGGCCACCAACGTCCTGGCCTTCGCCTGCGACGGCAAGACGGCGCGGGTGGAGCGCGAGGTCGGCGGCGGCGCCCGCGAGGTGATCGAGATGGCCGTGCCCTGCGTCATGGCCGCCGCCAAGGGGCTCAACACCCCGCGCTACGCCTCCATGATGGGCATCATGAAGGCCAAGAAGATCGAGATCCGCAAGGTGCCCCTGGCCGAGACCGGCGCCGACGAGGCCCAGAACCGCGTGCGCCTGCTGAAGCTGTCGTCGCCCGCCGAGAAGCCGCAGGGCCAGGTCATCCCCGGCGAGCCCGCCGACGCCGTGCGCGAGCTGGTGCGCCGGCTGCGTGAAGAAGCGAAGGTCCTGTAGGAGGGCGCCATGGCCAAGATCGGCATCTACATCGAACTGGACAAGGGAACGTTCAAGAAATCGAACCGCGAGCTGCTCAGCCTGGCCCGCCAGGGCGGCCATGAGGTGTGCGCCGTCGTGTTCTGCGCCGACGCCGCCCCCTACCTGGACGAGCTGAAGGGGGTGCGGACGGTCATCCAGGTCAGCGGCGGCGACCTGGCCTACCAGCCCGACCGCTACGCCCGCACGCTGGCCGCGGTCATCGCCGAGCACCGGCTGGAGGTCCTCCTCGGCGCCTGCTCGGCCCAGGGCAAGGACCTGTTCCCGCGCCTGGCCGCCAAGGCCGGGGCCGGACTGGTCAACGACTGCCTGGCGGTCGACCTGGCCGCCCGCAAGGCGGTCAAGCCGGTCTACTCGGGCAAGCTGCTGGCCGAATACCAGGTGGAGGGCGGCTGCGCCCTGTTCACCGTCCGCCCCAACGTCATCCCGGTGCAGCCCGCCGCCGGGGCGCCCCCCGAGGTCCGTCCCGCGGCCATGGACAACGGCGACACGCCGACGCGCGTCGTCGAGGTCATCCAGGCCGCCTCGCTGAAGGTCGACCTGACCGAGGCGGAGATCATCGTCTCCGGCGGCCGGGCCATGAAGGCCAAGGAGAACTTCGCCGTCCTCGAGGACCTGGCCCAGGTGCTGGGCGCCGGGGTCGGCGCCTCGCGCGCCGCCGTCGACGCCGGCTTCGCCACCTCCGACATGCAGGTGGGCCAGACCGGCAAGGTGGTCAACCCCAAGCTGTACATCGCCTGCGGCATCTCCGGCGCCATCCAGCACTTCGTGGGCATGAAGACCTCCAAGGTGATCGTCGCCATCAACAAGGACCCCGAGGCGCCCATCTTCAAGAAGGCCGATTACGGCATCGTCGGCGACCTGTTCGCCGTCGTGCCCCTACTGAAAGAGGAAATAAAGAAAGCTCTGGGTTGACGGTATACGGCGTACGGTCGACGGCAACCGCAAGATCGCGGTCTATTCCATATGCTTTCGGACGATTGAAGGGGGGAACGTTCCCGTACCGTACAGGACCCAAGGCTTCCGTTATATTCCTTGAATGCCCTCCAACGTGTGTCGTACGCCGTCTGCCGTACGACAAGTTCCTACGGTTTTATTGCTTTTCGCCCTGCCTGACCGCCTTCTCGTAGTCCTTCTTCAGCTGCCGGTTCTCCAGCTCCAGTTCCCGCACGTGGCCGCGCAGGGTGCGCAGCTCCAGCAGCCACTGCAGCAGCTGGCGCTCGATGGGCTTGTGGGTGATCTTCATCTTGACCAGCAGGATGTTGATGTAGTCGTCCAGCCGCATGGCGTTTCTCCGCCGTCATTATAAAATCTTGCGGGACGTTTTTCAATTCGCGATGGAGCTTGGCGCACGGCCCACGGCAAACGGCAGACGGGTGAATTCCCTTGCCGTAATGCCATCGATGAAAGAACAGGATTTAGGGCACTTGCCGTACGCCGTATGCCGTACGCCGTACGCCGAGTTCGCAGCGCATCTGGCCCCGATTGACGCTCTGGCCCTTATCGGCTACAATGGACGCCTACAAGGAGCGATGATGGCCAAGAAAGCGTTGATCACCGGCATCACCGGCCAGGACGGTTCCTACCTGGCCGACTTCCTGCTGGAAAAGGGCTACGACGTCTACGGCATGGTCCGCCGTTCCAGCATGGAGAAGTTCGACCGCGTGGAGCACATCAAGGACCGCATCCACATCCGCCAGGCCGACCTGCTGGACCAGTACTCCATCAGCAAGATCATCGAGGAGGTTCAGCCCGAGGAGGTGTACAACCTGGCCGCCATGAGCTTCGTTCCCACCTCCTGGGACCAGCCGGTGCTGACCGCCGAGTTCACCGCCATCGGCGTCACCCGCATGCTGGAGGCCATCCGCGCCGTCAACCCGCGCATCCGCTTCTACCAGGCCTCCTCCTCGGAGATGTTCGGCAAGATCAAGGAGAACCCCCAGACCGAGTCCACCCCCTTCCATCCGCGCAGCCCCTACGGCGTGGCCAAGGTGTACGGCCACTGGATCACCGTCAACTACCGCGAAAGCTACGACATTTACGGTGTATCGGGCATCCTCTTCAACCACGAGTCGCCGCGCCGCGGCATCGAGTTCGTCACCCGCAAGGTCACCTACAACGCCGCCCGGATCAAGCTGGGCCTGGCCAAGGACCTGCACCTGGGCAACCTGGAGGCCAAGCGCGACTGGGGCTACGCCCTGGACTACGTGCGGGCCATGTGGCTCATGCTGCAGCAGGACAAGCCGGACGACTTCGTCATCGCCAGCGGCGAGACCCACTCGGTGCAGGAGCTGGTGGAGATCGCCTTCTCCCATCTCGGCCTCGACTACCGCGACTTCGTCGTCCTGGACAGGAAGTTCATCCGCCCGGCCGAGGTCGACCTGCTGCGCGGCGACTATTCCAAGGCCAAGCGCATCCTGGGCTGGGAGCCCAAGGTCCATTTCGCCGAGCTGGTGCGGATGATGGTCGACGCCGACCTGGCGCTGCTCAAGAAGGACTACCGCCTATGAGCCCCCGCGAGGAGCGTCCCTGGGGCTGGTTCGAGGTCCTGTACGAGGAGCCCGGGCTCAAGGTCAAACGCATCATGGTCCGGCCGGGCAGGCGCCTCTCGCTGCAGAGCCACGAGCAGCGCGCCGAGAACTGGGTGATCGTGCAGGGCAAGGCCCTGTTCACCCTCGACGGCCGCGAGTTCGCCCTGGACCCCCAGCAGTCGGTGTTCATCCCCAAGCGCAGCCGCCACCGCATCGAGAACCCGGGCGCGGAGGAGCTGGTGTTCGTCGAGGTGCAGACCGGGAGCTACCTGGGCGAGGACGACATCGTCCGCTACCAGGACGACTTCAACCGCGGCTAGGCGGCGCCGGCGCGGCGCGACAAGGAGACCCTCATGCTGCAGAAGGAGAAGGAGATCGGCCTCAAGGCCGTCCGCGCCGCCATGGCCATGACGGCGGAGATCCAGAACGAGATGACCGGCGGCGACACCCTGACCAAGAGCGACCGCAGCCCGGTCACCATCGCCGACTTCGCCAGCCAGGCCCTGGTCTGCAAGGCCCTGGGCGACCATTTCCCCGGCATGCCCATCGTCGGCGAGGAGGACTCGCATTCCCTGCGCCAGCCGGAGAACCGGGAGGTCTTCGCCAAGGTGGCCCATTACCTGCGGCAGTACGACCCGGCCATGGAGGAGGGGCTGATCCTCGACCTCATCGACATGGGCGGCGACGAGCCCGACGGCCGCTTCTGGACCCTCGATCCCATCGACGGCACCAAGGGGTTCCTGCGCGGCGAGCAGTTCGCCATCGCCCTGGCCCTGGTCGGCGACGGCCGGGTGCAGCTGGGCATCCTCGGCTGCCCCAACCTGGGCGCCGATCCCGGCGGCACCCTCTTCTGGGCCATCCGCGGCCGCGGCTGCTGGCGGGTCGCCGCCGGCGGCGGCATCGCCGACCCGGTGCGCGCCTCGGCCAAGACCGACACCACGCAGATGCGCTTCGTCGAGAGCTACGAGTCCTCGCACAGCGACAAGGACACCCAGCTCGCCATCTCCCAGCGCCTGCTGATATCCCGCCCCCCCGAGCAGATGGACAGCCAGGTCAAGTACGGCATCGTCGCCTCGGGGCAGGCCGAGATCTACCTGCGCATCCCCAACCCGGCCACCCCCGACTACCGCGAGAAGATCTGGGACCATGCCGCCGGCAGCCTGATCGTCGAGGAGGCGGGGGGCAGGGTCAGCGACGTCGACGGCAACCAGCTGGACTTCCGCACCGGCAAGACCCTGGCGCGCAACCGCGGCATCCTGGCCACCAACGGCGTGGTGCACGACCGCGTCCTGAAGACCATCGCCGAGCTGGCAGCGCGGCAAAAAAAGTAGAATCGTCCGGGCAGCGCATTTTCCCTACGCCGTGAGCCGTACGCCGTAAACCGGGTTCCGCGGTGCGGAAAGGAACTATCCCATCTTCCCCAGCGCCCATTCGGCCTTGTCGGCGACGACCGGCTCGAAGCGCTCAAGCCTCTCGAGCAGTTCGGCGGGCGTTCCGGCGCTGAGCACCATGCCCCGGTGGGCGTCGTCGATGAAGCCCTGCTCCGTGACATGGTCAAGAAAGCGAAGCAGCGGGGCGAAGAAGCCGGCGACGTCGAGCAGGCCGCAGGGCTTGCCGTGCATGCCCAGCTGCGCCCAGGTGAGCATCTCGAAGGTCTCCTCCAGCGTCCCCAGCCCGCCCGGCAGGGCGACGAAGCCGTCGGCCAGGGCGGCCATCAGCGCCTTGCGCTCGTGCATGGTCCCGACCACGCGCAGGTCGCTCAGCCCGGCGAACGCCACCCGCTTCTCGTGCAGGAAGCGGGGGATGACGCCGATCACCTCTCCGCCGCCCTCCAGGGCGGCCTGCGCCAGCTTGCCCATCATGCCCACCCTGCCGCCGCCGAAGACCAGCCCGATCCGCCGGCGGGCCAGGAGGGCTCCCATCTCCGTCGCCGCCCGGGCGTACTCGGGGGAACGGCCGGGGCTTGAGCCGCAGAATACGCATACCCGCTTCAGGGTCATGCTTCCTTCGCGAGCTCGTCCCGTACGGCCGCTGCGACCGCGGCGGCGGGCGCGACGCCGGCGGGGAGATCGGCCTCGCGGACGAACCGTCTCCGCGCCCACTCGAACAGGGCCGGGCCGTTCACCGCGTCCGTCGCGGTCCCGTTCGCCCGGCGGAACGCGGCCAGCAGCCAGGCGGTCCGCGGGAAGAGGTGGACGTGCAGGCGGCGCTCGACCTCGCAGAAGGAGAGGACATAGACCCGGTCGGCGCCGGCCGCCTTCTCGACGGCCCGCGCGGCCCGGGCCAGCATCCCGCCCATCGCCTGCGCCTTCGCCGGGGAGAGCTCGGCCAGGCTGGTCTCGCCTCCCTTCAGCCGCAGCACCAGGTAGCCGGGCACGGCGCACTCGCGGCTCGCCTCGATGAGGAAATCGCCGTCTTCATGGATCATGGGTCTCTGCTCCCGCCGCCTCCCCGGCCCGTTCCGGCGGGCAGGGACGGCGGCCCGCCCTACGACAGGTCGCGCTTGCTGAAGATGGGCGCGAAGGGGCAGCCCAGGGCCTCGATGGCCTCGCGGCCCCCCTCCTCGCGGTCGAGGACGGCCATCACCACCTCGACCGTGCCGCCCTCGGCCTGGACCTGGCGGATGCCCTTGATGATCGAGCCGCCCGAGGTGATCACGTCGTCGAAGAGGGCCACGCGCATGCCGGGCTTGAAGTTGCCCTCGATCATCTTGCGCGTGCCGTGCGACTTCTCCTCCTTGCGGATGATGAAGGCGGGCAGCGGCCGGCCCTGCTGGTGGCTGATGACGGCGATGGCGGCCACGATGGGGTCGGCGCCGATCGAGTAGCCGCCCACGGCGTCGACGGCGTAATCCTTCAGCATGCGGAAGAAGATCCCGCCGCAGAGGGCGGCCCCCTCGGCGTCGAGGGTGGTCACGCGGGCGTCGACGTAGAAGTCGCTGGTCTTGCCCGAGGCCAGGGTGAAGACGCGTCCGCGCGAGACCGACTTGTCCAGCAGGATGCGGCGCAGGCGCTCCTTCACGAGAGCTTCCCCCGGAAGTCGCCGGGCAGCACCTTGCGCAGGTAGGGGGCGATCTCCTGGATGGAGGCCTCGAGGAATTCCAGGTTCTCCGGCGAGAAGTCCTCGCCGGCATCGTCGGCGCTGTCGCCCTTGCGCGAGAGCTCGATGATGCCGAACTTGAAGTCGCCGGCGCGCAGCACGGCGCTCATCATCTTCCAGATGCGCCGCACCTTGCTGCCGGGCCCCTTGATGTACTCGAACAGGTGCAGGTGCTTCATCTGGTTGAAGTTGTTCTCGATCTGGCCGCGGCTCAGCTTGTAGACGCGGGCGGCGAAGGCGTCGGGCGAGGAAAGGGGGATCATGCCGGCGTTCACCAGGTGCTCGGGATAGGCGAAGGACATGACCATGTTGTCCTTGTCGGTCAGCAGGATGGCCACTTCATCGGGCTGCAGGTCGAAGTTGTCGCAATAGAACTTGGCGATGTCGTTCAAGGTGGTGCGGAAGGCCGTCTCCGAGTGGCCGCCGGCCGTGTTCATCTTGAACTTCTCGATCAGCAGGTTGATGTCCTTCATGGTTGGCTCCCGGGTAATGATAATATGATTCCCGGCAAAATACAAGGAGCCGCCGGCTCAGGGGAGCGGGAAGACCCCCAGGGGGCTGACGATGCTCCGCTGATGGCGGACGTTCTCCAGCGCCGGCCCCCCGGCGAGGATGCAGGAGTCGATCTCCGCCCCCGCCCCGGCGTGCGCCCCCTCCCAGAGGATCGAGCGCCGCACCCGCGCCCGCGGGTCGATGCGCGCGCCCGGCGACAGGGCGTTCTCGGCCTGCGGCCCGCGCCGGGCCATGTAGTCCCAGTTGGCCTGGAAATAGCCGGCCGGCGTGCCCATGTCGAGCCAGATGCCGTCGTAGACCGCGACGCGGAAGTGCAACCGGTGGCGGCGCAGCGAGTCGAAGAAATTGATCTCGTCGACCTGGGCCAGCGCCCGCCTTTTGAACAGCGCCGCGCCGGCGTACATCAGCCCCGGTTCCGCCCCCGCGCCCGGCGCCGGGGCAGTGCCCAGGAAGCGCCCGCCCTCGCAGAGCAGGCGGGCGTAGGCGCCCGACCCGTCGCGGCGCGCCAGCAGCACGCCGTCCGCCTCCGCCGCCTGCGCCAGGCGCGCCATCTCCGCCAGCGGCGGCTCCAGGTAGGTGTCGCCGTTGACCGCCAGCAGCTCGTCCTCCACGAACGGCAGCGCCCGGGCCAGGACGCGGCTGCCGCTCAGCTCCTCCTCGGTGAAAAAGCGGACGCCGTCGCCGGCGGCCGCCGCCACCTGGCCGGCCAGGTGGTGGAGGTTGACGAAGCCGCCGGCGCAGCCCTGGAGGCGCAGCTGGGCGATCAGCCGGGCGATCAGCGGCACGCCGCCCAGGGGAAAGGCCGGCTTGGGCTTGAGCAGCGAAAGCGGCTCGGCGCGCCGGCCGTAGCCGCCGGCCAGGACGAAGAACATCATGGGCGGAAGAGCATGTCGCCGCTGCCGCCGGCCTGGAGGAACAGGCTGCGGTAGGAGGCGGTGATGAAGTCGGCGCGCGAGAAGCCCAGGCGCGCGGCCACCCGATCGATGGCCGCCGGCTCGCCCTCGATCTCGAGGAAGTCGCCGATCGGCGTCTCGTCGACCAGCACCAGGGCGCCGTCGAGGCGGAACCCGGAGCGGAACTTCTCGTAGGCGAAGACGGGGCGCAGCCCCAGGCCGAGCAGGACCGTCTCCATGGCGTCGGGATCGGCGACGCCGGTCTCGATCTCGTCGCGCACCTTGTAGGCGGCATCTCCGCCCGCGGCCGGCCGCTTCAGCGTGAGGGCGCCGCCGTCGCCGCGGCGGCGCAGGCGCAGCAGCAAGCCGGCGGCGCGCAGGGTCCCCGCCGGCATGTCGAATACCCGGTCGAGCTCCCGCGCCCGGGCCAGGCAGGGCTCCGCGCCCAGGGCGGCCAGCCGCCCGGGCCAGGGTCCGGCGGCGTCGATGCGCAGCTTGACCTCGATCTCCAGCCGCGGCTCAGTATTCACGGCAGCGGATGAAATCCACGAGCCCGGCCAGGGAATCGCGCTCCGGCGAGGGCGGGAAGCGCCGCAGGAATTCGTGGCAGCGGCGCGCATGGCGGTCGATGACGGCCAGCGACTGGGCGCGTACGCCGAGGCACTGGCACAGCTCCAGCAGGGGCGCGGGGCGGGCGGGATCGAAGGAGCGGATCAGGCCCAGTCCGCCGCCGGCGATCAGGCGGATGTAGGGCAGGGTGACCTTGCCTTCCTTCAGGTCCTGGAAGCGTCCCTTGCCCGAGCGCTGCGAGAAGATGTCCAGCAGGTCGTCGCTGACCTGGAAGATCATGCCGAAGTCGCGGCCGAAGCGGCGGCAGGCCTCGACCCCGGCCGCCGGCGCCCGGCGCCGCGGCCCGGCGGCCAGGACGGCGATGCCCTCGAACAGGCTGGCCGTCTTGCGGCGGATGATGTCGGTGTAGGTGCGCGCGTCCAGCCGGTAGTTGAAATTGTTGGCGTACTCCAGGACCTGCCCCTCGATCATGCGCCGCGACGTCTCGGCCAGGACGGAGACCGCCTCCGCCCGGCCGGCGCGGGTGAGCATGCGGATGGAGGTGATGAAGAGGAAGTCACCCCACAGCACCGAGACCGAGTCGCCGAAGTGATGGTTGGGCGTTTTCCGGCCGCGGCGGCGGCTGGAGTGGTCCACGATGTCGTCGTGGACCAGGCTGGAGAGGTGCAGCATCTCGATGGCCGCGCCCAGGTCGGCCAGGCCGTCATCGCGGGCGCCGTTCAGGCGCGCCAGCAGGAAAAAAAGGACGGCGCGGATCTTCTTGCCGCGGGCCACGGGCGTGCGCCGGCCCAGCTCGCCGATCAGCCTCACCCGGCTGCCGATCTCGCGGGCAAGCGTCCTCTCGGCGGCGCGCAGCAGCGGCAGGACCGGTTCCTGGATGTCGCGGTACTCCATTACAGCGGCCATTCTACCATTGCGCCCCGGGCTTGGCAATCCCGGCGGCGACGCTTGCACCCCGGCCCGCGAGGCTTTGCCTGCCTCGCGGTCGGAGATGGAATAGCCGCCGGGACTGCGCCGGCGGCGACGATTGCACCCCGACCAGTGGGGCTTTGCCTGCCCCACTATCGGGGATTGAATGGCCGCCGGGACATCGCCCCATCGGCGAAACCGTCACCCCGATCCATGGGGCATACTTGCCCCACGAGCAGGGATTGAATAGCCTCCGGGATAATTGTTGCAGCGGGCGAATGGGGCGGCGGGAAAAGCGGCGAGGGCGGTCAGCGCAGCCAGCCCGGCGGGGCGCCGGCCTTGCGCGCCTTCTCGAACAGTTCCTCGAGCTGGGTCTCGGACTGGCTCAGGAACAGCTTTTTCTGCTCGATCTGGTTGGTCAGCTGGGCGATCTGGGCGCGGATCGCCTCCTGCTCGGCGGCGACGGTCTTGACATAGAAGTCGGACCACAGCCGGTTCAGCTGCAGCTGCGCCTCCTCGATGTCGGCCTTGAGCGTGGCGATGCGCTGCTCCAGGTCGGTCTGCTGCTTCTTCCAGTAGTCGGGCTGCTTGGTCACGTCGCCCTTGGCGGCAGCGGCCGCCTTCGGCCCCTCCCCTTCCTCGGCAGCGGCGGCAGCGGCCTCCTCGGGCTCCATCTGCACGTAGCCGTACTTGCGTCCGCCGGCGGCGACCGAGCCCACGTTGTTGTCGTTGACCTTCGCCTTGGACTTGCCGGCCTTCTTGCGGCGCTCGTCCTCCTGCTTCTTCAGCGCCATCAGGTCGACGGCGTCGCCGAGCAGCCGCGGCGCCGCCCCGGAGAAGAGGAGGCAGAGGGCCAGGAACAGGGCGGCGATCCTCATTGGGCGTTCACCTCGATCTTGACCAGCCGGTTCTTGCGGCGCTCGGCCTCGGTGCTGTTGTCGAACTGAGGCTCCTTCTCGCCGTAGAAGAAGGTCTCGATGCGGCCGGGGTCGATGCCGTACTGGGAGACCAGGATGCCCTTGATCGCCTCCACCCGTTTCGAGGAGAGGCGCAGGTTGTACTCCTCGCCGCCGATGCTGCAGGTGTAGCCGCGCAGGGTGACGACGTACTCCGCCTTGCCGGCGACGAAGTCGCGGATGGCGGCGAAGTCGGCGCTGGGGTCGGCCAGCGGCGCGACGCCGTCGAACGGGAACAGGATGCTGTAGTTCAGGGCCGCGCCGCCGGCGGGCGCTTCGCCCGCGGCCTCCTCGCCGCCGGGGAGGGTCTCCACCACCGGCAGTTCCTCGCCCCCGGCCTGGCCCGGCTGGCCGGGCTTGGCCGCCGCGGCCTCGCGCGGCAGCACCAGCACGCGGTCGCCGACGCGCATGTCGGTGCCGGCGTCCAGCACCTTGACGGTGGCGTTGGTGTTCTCGCTGTGGATGACGATCCCCAGCCCGGTGATCATCGGCGGCAGGTCGGAGGCCAGGAGGCGGTAGAAGAGCAGGAAGGTCCCCTTGGCGACCACGCCTTCGCCCAGGTCGATGGACAGGTACTGCTGGTCGCCGGCCATGACCGACGGGATGCCCATCGTCAGGTCGGTGTAGACGACCTGGCCGGTGACGGCATTGGCCGGGATGCGGCAGTATTTGTAGTCGGCGCGCTTGGCGAACACGGTGGCTTCCGGGGTGAAAGGCAGGGCGAAATCGCCGATCTGGACCGGCTGGCAGCCGTTCTGCAGGCGGATCACGGCCTGCTTGTCGTAGATGCAGGTGATGCGGGCCAGCGATTTCTTGAGAAAGTAATGGCCGAGGCGGTCATGGTTGCGCGGGTGATTGATGACGTTCCCCTCGCTGAGGATCAGCAGCATGTCCCCTTCCTTGAGCCCGTCCTTGGAGCCGCTGTCGATCACCAGCTCGTCGGCGTCGGTGAAGGACTCGAGCTGCGAGGCCGGGGTGTGCTTGCCGACGATGCGGATGTCCCGGGGGACCTTGTCGCGGATGAAATAGGAGCAATTCAGATCGGTGTCGTTCACCAGCAGCTCTTCCTCGAGGAACACGTACGCTTTCTGCAGGCTATACGTCTTCTTGGCCTCCTGGGCGTTCAGGAACAGGGTGGCCGCCAGAAGGACGAAAACCGCCACAACGATCGTTTTTTTCATCGTTTTCTCCCCTTTCCGTCGAGAAATTGCCATACGTCTGAATTTTTTCCCATCACCTTAAAATTAATAAATCAAAAATATAGAATTGTCAAGTGTTTCGGGGTTTTCCCGGCCCGCAGCGCCAATAGGGACGAGGGTTTCGGGCTTTCAGCCAACAGGGCTCGGCATACGGCATACGGCGAACGGCGAACGGCAAGGCCATTGGCGATAAATATCCTGCTATCGCCTTTCTACATTGTGTTTTCAGGAAAATTCGAGGGGATCGACGCTCGGTTTTCGGTATATGGACGGTATACGGTATTCGGTATACGGGAAGGCGAAAAGCCCAGAGACCCGAAATGGCTGTTGCCGTCTGCCGTACGCCGTATACCGTACGCCCTCTTCTACATGCCCATCATCTTCATGCTGAAGTAGGAGAGCGCCACCAGGATGAGGCTCTTGAAGAGGAAATAGAGGACCGCTATGCCGAGGCTCTTCCTGGGGGCCATCTTGGAGTAGGCGGCGATGCCCAGCGCCAGGGCGGCCAGGAACCAGAGGGAAAAGAAGTCGAACTGGGAGAGGACGATGAAGGGGAGGCTGCGGAAATCAAGGCCCGGGAAGAACAGGGTCAGGCCGGTCTGCACCAGCACCGAGCGCTTCAGCAGGACCAGCACCCCCTTCAGGACGCCGCCCAGGACCATGTCCAGGAACGAGGCCTGGGTCACCGCCGCGAAATAGTTCACGTACAGCCCCTCGCCGCCGCCGATCTTGTAGAACAGGTAGACGAAGAAGGCGCTCAGGACCAGCGCCAGGGCCGCGAAGAACATGGCGGTGACGCCGCCCATCACCCGCTGGAAGGGGGTGAAGCTCTCCAGCGACGCCAGCTGCTCGTCGCTCAGCTTGTCGGCCATCTCCGAGTCGCGGATCAACCGCGCCTGGTCGGCCTTGGTGACCGGGAACGTGGCGAAGGTGACCGCCGCCGTCACCAGCAGGATGACGGCCATGAGGGCCTTCCAGCGCTTCGCCTCCATGGCCCGGGCGATGGCGGCCGCCGGGCCGGTGATGACGCCGATCACGTCGGCGATGAGTGCGCTCATGTCAACCTCCCCTTTTCTCCTCGCGGACGATCTCGCCGTCCTTCAGGTAGAAGATCCGCTCCGTCAGGTCGGCCAGCTCCTGGTTGTGGGTGACCATGATGATGGTGTGGCCCTGCCGGTGCAGCCCCTGGAAGATGGCCACGATCTCGTCGCCGGTCTTGGAGTCGAGGTTGCCGGTGGGCTCGTCGGCCAGGATCAGCGACGGCTTGTTCACCAGGGCGCGGGCGATGGCCACGCGCTGGCGCTGGCCGCCCGAGAGCTCGTTGGGCCGGTGCGCCATGCGGTCGCCGAGGTCCACCGCCTGCAGCGCCCCGCGGGCGGTCTCCAGGCGACCGGCCTTGCTCATGCCGCTGTAGATGAGGGGAAGCTCGACGTTGTGCAGCGCCGTCGAGCGCGGCAGCAGGTGGAACACCTGGAAGATGAAGCCGATCTCCTGGTTGCGGATGTGCGCCAGCTCGTCCTCGGAGAGCGAGCTGACCTCCCGGCCGTTGATCGAGTAGGTGCCCTCGCTCGGGGTATCCAGGCAGCCCAGCAGGTTCATCAGCGTCGACTTGCCCGACCCCGACTGGCCCATGATGGCGATGAACTCGCCGCGGCGCACGGTGAAGCTGATGTTGCGCAGGGCGTGGATCTTCTCGCTGCCGACCTCGTAGGTCTTGCCCAGCCCCTGGACCTCGATGATGGCGGACATGCTACCTCGTGGCCAGGGCGCGGGCGCGCTTGACCTTGTCGCCGTCCTTGAGCTTCTTGAGCGCGGCGAAGGGGCCGCTGATGACCTCGTCCTTCTCCTTCAGGCCCGAGGCGACCTCGATGTACATGTCGCCGGCGATGCCCTTGCTCACCGCGCGGAAGACGGCGCGGCCGCCCTCGTCCACGAACACCCCCTCCTGCTCGACCTTGGCCCCCTTCTTCTTGGGATCGTCGCGCTCCAGGATGACCAGCGCCGCGATGGGCACGCTCGTGACGCCCTTCTTCTCCTCGATGATGACGTCGGCGGTGGCCGAGAAGCCGGGCTTCAGCGCCGCCGGCGGCGCGTCCAGGGTGATCACCGTCTTGAAGTCCTTGGACTCGGTGCTGGTGGTGGTGGAGGTGGCGCTGGCGGAGGTGATGGCCGAGTTGCCGACCTCGGTCACCTTGCCGGGCATGACCTGGCCGGGGATGGCGTCCACGGTCACCTCGGCGCGCTTGCCGGGCCGGACCTTGACCACGTCGGTCTCGTCGACCAGCACCTCGGCCTCCATGACCGACAGGTCGGCGATGGTCATCAGCACGGTGCCCGGGTTGTTCATGGTGCCGATGATGGCCACCTCGCCCTCCTCGACCTTCAGGCTGGTGACGATGCCGTCGATGGGCGAGACGATGGAGGTCTTGCGGATGGAATCGCTGGTGCTCTTGAGCGAGGCGCGCGCCTGCTCGATGAGGTGCAGGTTGGCCTTCTTGTTGGCCTGGGCGATCTCGAACTGCGCCGTGGCGTCCTCGAACTGCTCGCGAGAGATCAGCCCCTCCTCGAAGAGCTGCTTGCGCCGCTCCAGGTACTGCCTGGCCTTCTTCAGCGTGGCCTCCTGGGAGATCAGCTGGGCCTCCGACTGCTGGATGGTCTCGCGGTCGCGGTCGGCGTTGGCCTCGTAGATGGCCGAGTCGATCTTGATCAGCAGCTGCCCCTTGCGGACCGGCTCCCCCTCCTGGACCAGGATCTTCAGGATCTTGCCGGCCACGTCGGTGCTGATGTTGATGTTCTTCTTGGGCTTGATCTCGCCGGTGGCGGACACCTTCTCGACCAGGTCGCGCTTCTGGGCCTTCTCGACGGTGACCTCCAGGGTCTTGCCGTTTCCCGAGCGGAAGACGTTGAGCAGCACGATCAGCGCCACCAGGGCGGCACCGGCTATGACGATCGCCTTTTTCCTGTTTTTCATCCTTTCTCCTGAGCCTGTTGATACGCAAACGGCGGGGGGTTTGTTCAGCCGCGCCCGCAGGGGCGCCTCCCGCCGCCCGGCGAGGACATTGCCCCCGCAGGGCGGGGGCGTTGTCCGCGGGGGGGATTTCCGGTATAATGGGTCGTTCCCGGCGGTCCCAAGGAAGAGAAATGAACTACGATTTCAACGAGATCGAGGCCAAGTGGCAGCGCATCTGGCGCGAGAAGCGGACGTTCCGCGCCGTCAGCGGCGAGAAGCGGCCGAAATACTACTGCCTGGAGATGTTCCCCTACCCGTCCGGCTCGGGCCTGCACGTCGGCCACCTGAAGAATTACGTCCCCACCGACGCCTTCTGCCGCTACCAGAGCATGAAGGGCTTCAATGTCCTCCACCCCATGGGCTGGGACGCCTTCGGGCAGCCGGCGGAGAACGAGGCCATCCGCCGCGGCCGCAACCCGCGCGAGATGGTCCCCGAGTACGCCGCCGCCTACCGCGAGACGCTGGCCAAGACCGGCTGCTCCTACGACTGGGAGCGCGAGATCAACTCCAGCCTCCCCGGCTACTACCGCTGGACGCAGTGGATGTTCCTGCTGCTGCTGCGCAAGGGGCTGGCCTACCGCGCCACCGCGCCCATCAACTGGTGCCCGGCGTGCAAGACCGGGCTGGCCAACGAGGAGGTCAAGGACGGCCGCTGCTGGCGCTGCGACACCGTCGTCGAGAAGAAGCCGATGCCCCAGTGGTTCTTCCGCATCACCGCCTATGCCGACCGCCTGCTGGCCGACCTGGAGAAGCTCGAGTGGTCGGAGGGGATGAAGGAGATGCAGCGCGACTGGATCGGCCGCAGCGAGGGGGCCGAGGTCGACTTCGCCGTCGCTGGCGGCAACGGCGCCATCCGCGTCTTCACCACCCGCCCTGACACCCTGTTCGGCGCCACCTTCATCGTGCTGGCGCCCGAGCATCCGCTGCTGGCCGCGCTCACCGTCCCCGACCGCCGCGCCGAGGTGGAGGCCTACGCCCGCCGGGCGCAGGGCGAGTCGGAGATCGACCGCCTCAACGCCGAGCGCGCCAAGACCGGCGTCTTCACCGGCGCCTACGCCGTCAATCCCGTCAACGGCGAGAAGATCCCGGTCTGGACCGCCGATTACGTCCTGATGGGCTACGGCACGGGCGCCATCATGTGCGTCCCCGGCCACGACGAGCGCGACTTCGCCTTCGCCCGCAAGTACGGGCTGCCCGTCGTCCAGGTGGTCAGCCGCGACGGCTCCGCCTGCGACCTGCAGGCCGCCGAGCCCGCCGAGGGCGTCGCCGTCAACTCGGGGCGCTGGAGCGGGCTGACGACGGCCGAGTTCAAGAAGGCGATCGCCGCCTGGCTCGAGGAGCAGGGCATCGGCAGGGCGACGGTCAACTACCGCCTGCGCGACTGGCTGATCTCCCGCCAGCGCTACTGGGGCGCGCCCATCCCCATCGTCCACTGCCCGGCCTGCGGCGAGGTGCCCGTCCCCGAGTCGCAGCTGCCGGTGCTGCTGCCCGACGTGGACAACTACCAGCCCACCGGCACCGGCGAGTCGCCCCTGGCCGCCATCTCCTCCTTCGTGAACACCGCCTGCCCGAAATGCGGCGGCCCGGCGCGGCGCGAGACCGACACCATGGGCGGCTACGCCTGCTCCTCCTGGTACTTCCTGCGCTTCGCCGACCCGGACAACGCCGCCGCCTTCGCCTCGCGCCGGGCCCTCGACTACTGGCTGCCGGTCGACCAGTACACCGGCGGCATCGAGCACGCCCGCTCGCACCTGCTGTACGCCCGCTTCTGGACCAAGGTGCTCTTCGACGAGGGGCTGGTGGGCTTCGAGGAGCCCTTCCTCAACCTGCGCAACCAGGGCTCGCTGCTGGCCCTGACCCCCGGCCGCCGGCCGCGGCCCCAGGAGCAGGCCGGCGCGGGCGAGGACAAGATCGTCGACTGGATCGTGCTGCGGCACGACGAGCGCGACCGGGTGCCGCCGGAGCAGGTCGTCTGGCGCTGGGCGCGCATGTCCAAGTCCAAGGGCAACGTGGTCACGCCCGACGAGATGATCGGCCGCTACGGCGCCGACTCGCTGCGCGTCTACGAGATGTTCGTGGCCCCCTTCGAGGACAACGTGCAGTGGAGCGAGGAGGGCATCCAGGGCTCGCACCGCTTCGTCGCCCGCGCCTGGCGCTGGCTGCAGGCCGCCGTGCCCCGCTTCCGCCGCGACTGGCGCGGGCGGATCGCCGGCGAGCGGGCGCCCGCGGAGAAGGAGGTGCGCCGCAAGCTGCACCAGACGGTGCAGAAGGTGGGGGCGCAGATCGAGACCTTCCAGTTCAACACCGCCCTGGCCGCCATCATGGAGCTGCTCAACGCCATCACCGCCTACGCGCCGCTGGAGCGCGAGGCGCTGCCCGCGGCCTGCGACGACGCCGTGCTCTCCGAGCTGGCCGAGACCCTGGTCCTGCTGCTGGCGCCGTTCGCGCCGCACCTGGGCGAGGAGGTCTGGCGCCAGTTGGGGAACGAGGACACCGTCTACCGCGCCCCCTGGCCGGCGTTCGACGCGGCCGCCGCCGCCGCCGAGAGCGTCAACGTCATGGTGCAGGTCAACGGCAAGATCCGCGACAAGGTGGTGGTGCCCCTGGACTGCGCCGAGGAGGAGGTCAAGGCGGCCGCCCTGGCCAGCCCCAAGACGGCCCAGGCCCTGGCCGGGAAACAGGTGGTGAAGATGATCTTCGTGCGCAACAAGATGCTGAGCATCGTGGTGCGATGAAGCGCCTGCTGCTGGGACTGCCGCTGCTGGCCGCCCTGGCCGGCCTGGGCTGCGGCTACCGCCTGGCCGGCAGCGCCCGCAGCCTGCCGGAGGGGGCGGCGACCATCGCCATCCCCTCCTTCCGCAACCAGACCTCGCGGCCGGAAGCCGAGCAGTTCGTCACCTACGCCGTCCGCGACGAGTTCGTGCGCCGCAGCCGCCTGCGCCTGGTGGAGGCGCCGGCCGACGCCGACCTGCTGCTGGAAGGGACGATCACCGCCTTCCAGTCCACCCCGCTCTCCTATTCGGAGGCCGGGGCGGCCAACCTCTACGAGGTGCGCCTGACGCTGGACGTGCGCCTGGTCGACATGCGCGACGGCGAGGTGGTCTACCAGGGGAGCGGCATCTCCTTCCGCGAGAGCTATGACACCGACGGCGACAGCTTCTTCTCCCAGGAGTCGGGCTCGCTGGACCGCATCGCCGGCAAGTTCGCCGCCAGCATCGTCACCGCCATCCTGGAAAATTTCTGATGCCCGAGTCCACCTTCTTCTCCTTCCTGGCCCGCGTCCAGGCCGAGAAGAAATGCCCGCCGCTGCTGCTGCTCTTCGGCTTCAACGAGTTCCTGGGCGAGCGCGTCGTCTCCGAGGTCGGCCGCGCCTTCGGCCAGCCGCGCAGCGAGTTCAACTTCAAGCGCTACTACTTCGACGGCGAGGAGGAGACGGACTGGGAGCAGGTGCTGGAGGAGGCCGACAGCTCGAGCTTCTTCCTCAGCGCCCAGCGGGTCATCACCGTGGTCATCCGCGACGAGAAGAAGGTCACGCTGAACGCGGCCGCCAAGAAGGCCTTCGCCGCCTACCTGCAGAAGCCCAACCCCCACGCCACGCTGATCGTCTACGTCTCCCTCGACCTGAGCCGCGACGACTACAAGCAGCTGAAGAAGGAGAAGCTGGCGCGCCTGCGCGAGGCCCTGGAGTCGCCGCACACGGTCAGCATCGACCTCGACCGCACCGGCGACGCGGAGGTGCGCGCCTTCATCAAGAACCACATGAAGGAGCGGCGCATCGCCATCAGCGCCGCCGCCGTCGAGCGCATCCAGGAGATCATGGGCGACGACTTCGTCGGCATCATCCACCAGCTGCCCAAGCTGGAGGCCGCCGCCGCCCGCTCCCTGACCCTGGGCAGCGAGGAGGTCGACGAGCTGATCAGCGGCATCAGCTCCCACTCCATCTGGGACCTGACCGAGGCCATCGAGCGCGAGGACGCCGCCGCCTACCTCGACATCCTCAAGTACCTGTTCATCAACGGCGTCAAGCCCAGCTTCATCATCGGCACCCTGATCGCCTACTACCACAAGATCTACACGGCCAAGTTCCTGCTGCGCCGCCGCTTCTCCGCCGCCGACATCGGCAAGGTGCTGCAGCAGCCGGCGTTCATCCTGAACAAGTTCATCGCCCTGGTGAAGAACTTCCCCGACGCCAAGATCCAGGCCGTGCTCGACCTGATCTACCGCCTGGACTACGAGTCCAAGACCAGCGGCGAGGACGCGGCGCGCATCTCCCTGCAGAGCTTCATCTTCCAGGTCAAGCTGCTGCGCTGAAGGGCGGGAAAACGCGGCCGCCCAGCCGGGCGGCCGCCTTCGGGACTAGTTCAAGGCGAAGGTCACGGTCACGGTGAAGGCCACCGGCACGGCCTTGCCATCCTTGACGAACGGCTCGTACTCCCACTGCCGCACCGCGTCCATGGCCGCCTGGTTCAAGATCTGGGGCGTGTCGCTGGTGACGCGCAAGTCCCTCACCTTGCCCTGCTCGTCGGTGCGCACCTCCAGCACCACCGCCGCCTGGACCCTCTCCTTCTTGGCCGCCTCGGGATAGACCGGCAGCACCTTCTTGACCAGCTTCGGCTTCTGGGACGCCTCCAGGCGGGTCGGGGCGACGCCGGCGGCCTTCTTGTCCCCGTCGCGCAGGACGAAGCGGACCGTCACGGTGAACATCACCTCCCGGCAGCCCCCGGCGGAGACGAAGGGCTCATATTCCCACTGCCTCACCGCGTCGAGCGCGGCCTGGGCCAGGATCGGCTCGGGCGAGTCGACCGCGCGCGCCGCCTTGACCTTGCCGTCCTTGCCGAGCACCGCCTCCACGGTCACCGCGCCCTGCAGCCCCTTCTTCTTCGCCTCGAGCGGATAGACCGGGTCCACCTTGCGGACGAACTTCGGCCGCTCCTCGCCGGCCAGGCGCACGGCGCCGCGGCCGAACTCCTCGTCGCGCCCCTGGACGTAGAAGGCGATGAAGAAGCTGCGTTCCTGCGGGTCGCGGAAGCCCAGCATGGCCACCTCGCCGTCGGGCAGCACGACCTCAGTGTCGAGCAGGATGTTCTCCACCGGCTCCTGGCGGCTCTTTTCGACCACGGCGACCTTGACGTTCACCGCCCCCGGCTTGGGCAGGGGGGTGAGGCCGATGGCGTAATCACGGCCGTCGATCTGCACCGCCTGCGTCACCGTGGGGTTGCCGTCCGAGGCCCAGTGCAGGTCGCCCGAGGCCAGCAGCGACACGTCCGCCGCGTTGAAGGTCTTGCGCAGCTCGGCCAGCATGGCCTCGGTGGTGAACTTCACCTGCAGGTTGCGCTGCACCAAGGACGCGAGATGGAACGACGTGGTCACGCTCGCCCCGGCCTTGCCGGCGGCGGCCGGGCCGAAGAAATTGAGCTTGATGTCGAGCGTCGTGGCGGCGCGGGCGCTGAGCGCCAGCACCAGCAATATCAGGACAACTATTCCTCTTTTCATGCGAGCCTCCTTGGTCAATGAGCCGATTTTTCGAACCAGACGATGGTCATGCCCCCCTGGCCGGGCTTGAAGACGACCGGCCGCGCCGGGGCGTCGCCGATCCGCGCCTCGAGCACGGCGAAGGCGCGGTCGGCGCCGGCATCCTCCAGCACCGTGACGGTCCCCTCGGGCAGACTCTGGCGGGGAATGAAGCGCGACAGCCAGGCCGTCGCCCCCAGGACGGCGAGGGCCAGGAACAGGGCGAAGGCATAGCGCCAGGCGGCGGCGCGGGAACGGAGGGCACCGTTGGCAGCGGCGAAGGGGCGCAGCGGCGGCTCGCCGTCCAGGTCGGCGGCGGTCCGGCCCAGCGCGCGCACGGCGGCGTCGCCGAGGGCCTCGCCCTGGCAGCGCGGGCAGCGGTCGATGTGGTGGCCGAGCAGGAAGGCGCGCCAGGGCGCCAGCGGCAGGGCGCGGTAGGCGAAGCGGACCCAGCTACAGTTCATCGGCCACCTCCTTCTTCAGCTTCATGCGGGCGTTGTACACGTGGACGCGCGCCGTGCTTTCCGAGCAGCCCAGCGCCGCGGCGATCTCGCGGGCCGAGAAGCCCTCGAAGGCCGCCAGGGAGATCGCCGCCCGCTCCCTGGCCGGCAGCCGCTGCAGCAGCCGCCCGGCCGTCTCCGCCTCGGCCGCCGCCTCCGGGCGCGCCGCCTCGCCTCCCAGCCACTCGCCGGCGTGCCCGCGGAAATAGCGCAGGAAGGTGCGCCGCCGGCGCAGGCGGTCGAGGCAGCGCTTGGCGCCGATGCCCAGCAGCCAGGGGGCGAAGGCGCGCCCGCCGTCGAAGCGCCCCAGGTTCTGGAAGGCCTGCAGCAGGGCGTCCTGGGCGGCGTCGCGGGCCTCCTCGCGGTCGCCGAGCATGTTCCAGCAGAGGGCCAGCAGCCGCTTTTCGTGGCTGCGCACGAGCCCGGCGAACGCGTCGCGATCGCCTTGCCGGGCGTCCCGGACCAGCTCCTCTTCGCTCATGCCCCTCCTGCCGCCGCATGGTATACTCCCGGCGCGGGGGAATCGCTTAGCGGCCTCTCCCGGCGGGGGCGGCCGCGGCTCACTCGGGGTCGGGCTCCTTGCCGAGCTTCTTCAGGTCCTCCAGGGTCATGAGGATCTCGCGCTGGTTCTTGCTGTTGGCCGGCGAGATGACCCCCTTCTCCTGCAGCTGGTCGATCAGGCGCCCGGCGCGGGCGAAGCCCACGCTCAGCTTGCGCTGCAGGTAGGAGGCCGACGCCTGGCCGGTGGTGATGATCACCTCGGCCGCCTCGAGGAACATCTCGTCCGTCACCTGCTCCTCGCCCGCCTCCTCCTTCTGCGCCGAGTGCTTGATGATCTGGGTGTTGAACTCGGGCTTGGCCTGCTTGGCCAGGTAGTTGACCACGCGCACCGTCTCCGGCTCCGAGACGTAGGCCGAGTGCAGGCGGATGAGGGTGGCGGTCTTGGGCGGCAGGAAGAGCATGTCGCCGTTGCCCAGGAGCTTCTCGGCGCCGATCTGGTCGATGATGGTGCGCGAGTCGTAGCGCGAGGGCACGGCCAGCGCCATGCGCGAGGGGAAGTTGTTCTTGATGGGGCCGGTGATGACGTCGATCGAGGGCCGCTGCGTGGCCAGGATCAGGTGGATGCCGATGGCGCGCGCCTTCTGCGCCAGGCGCAGCACGTCGTCCTCGATCTCGCGGGCCGAGGCCATCATCAGGTCGGCCAGCTCGTCGATGATGATCACGATGTAGGGGATGGGCTCCTTGTCGGCCAGGGCGTCCAGCTCCTCGTCCTCGGACTGCTGCAGCAGCTCCAGCTTCTTGTTGTACTGCTCGATGTTGCGCACCTGCAGCGTGGCCAGCTTCTTGTAGCGGTTCTCCATCTCGAAGACGGCCCAGTCCAGGGCGTTCTTGGCCAGCTTGGGGTTGACCACCACCGGCGTGAGCAGGTGCGGCAGGGAGTTGTAGGACGCCAGCTCGATGCGCTTGGGGTCGATCATGATGAACTTGACCGCCTTGGGCGACGATTTGTACAGGATGCTGAGGATGATGGAGTGGATGGCCACGCTCTTGCCGCTGCCGGTGGCGCCGGCGATCAGCAGGTGCGGCATCTCCTTCAGGTCGGAGATGAAGATGTCGCCGCTGGCCGTCTTGCCCAGCGCCAGGGTGAGCGGTGAGCTAGACTGCTTGTACTGCGGCGTCTCCAGCAGCTCGCGCAGGTGGATGGTCTCGCGCTTCTTGTTGGGGATCTCGATGCCGATGGCCTTCTTGCCCAGGATGCGCTCGATGCGCACGTACTGGGCCTTGACCACCAGCGCCAGGTCCTCGGTCAGGCTGGAGACGTCCTTGACCTTGACGCCGATGTCGGGGACGAACTCGAAGGTGGTGATCACCGGCCCCGGCGTGTACTCGGCGATCTCGCCGCTGATCTTGAACTCCTGCAGCCGCTGCGACAGCTCCTGCTTCTTCTCCTCGAGCTCATCGATGTCGATCTGGCTCTTGGCCGTCGGCGCGTCGAGGTAGGTCAGGGGCGGCGGCTGGTACTGGGCGTCGGGCAGGAAGGCCTGCTCCAGCTCGGGGAAGATGCCGCTCTCCTCGGGCAGCTTGCTGGGCCTCTTGACGACGGCCCGCGCCGGAGCGGCCGGGGCGGCGGGCCGCCTCTCGGCCGGCGACGCCGGCTCCTTCTCCTTCAGCGGCTGGCGCCCCTTGAAGACGAAGCTCCCCTCGCCGGCGTCGTACTTCTCCTGCACCTTGCGGCGGTCGCGGTTGCGCCGCGTCTGCTCCAGCCGCCGGCGGCAGAAGGCGGCCACCAGGGCGCCGCCGCGGGCCAGCAGCCGTCCCAGGAAAGCGAGGGTGTTGCCGATGGAGATCTTGGCGATCAGCACCAGCGAGACGCCCAGCAGGCAGAGGAACAGCACGGCGGCGAAGAAGCCCTTGATCTGGCCGCTGACCAGGTCGTTGAGCAGCAGCCCGACCAGCCCCCCCGAGCGCACTTCCTGGCCGGTGATGCGCGCCAGGGGCTTGAGGTTGGCCAGCAGGCCGGCCAGCGACAGCAGCAGGATGGCGAAGCCAATCCCCTTGCTGACCGCCCGGCTCAGCCGGCGGTCGAACAGGAAATAGGCGGTCAGGAAGAAGAAAATGGCGATGAAGAGCAGGGAGGCGTAGCCGAAGAGGTTGAACAGCAGGGCCGAGAGCTCCGAGCCCAGGCGGCCGCCGAAATTGGTCACCACCCGGGTCGGCGCCGAATGGAAGAAGGAGGGGTCGCGGGGGGTGTAGCTGGCCAGGCTGAAGATCAGGAAGAAGGAAAAAAAGAGCGAGAAGACGCCGACGATCTCGTTTTTGAGCGATAGTTCTTTGTCATCGGCATTCCCGCGCTTGTCCTTGGCCATCGGCCGCCAGTATAGTCGCCCGGCCCCAGGATGTCAAGCTGACGCGGGTTTCAGAGATTCTATGATTATGAAAAATTTTTAAACAGTTTGTTTTTGGCTCCTCCCTCAAATTTGTTCCGTGTTTGAGGCATGCAATCTGGTAGGACTAAAGCACCAAATTCCAAGCACCAATTTTCAAATAAGCTCCAAATTCCAATAACCAAATGACCCAAACGAAGAAAAAACACTTGAAAAGGCTTTCGTTTGGGACATTGGAATTTGGAACTTGGAATTTATTTGTGATTTGGTGCTTGGTGCTTGGAATTTTCTATCATCCCTCTCCCGCTATCTCCCTCGTCCACCTGAATATCATTGCGCTATCACAGCCTAGGCAAGTCCCTGAAACCGAGTGGATGCAGCAATTTTCTCGAAGAACCTGAGGTGGAAGTAGAACACTCAGAGGATGCGCAGGCTGTAGAGCTTGAGCTGCTTGTCCAGGTCGCGGTGCTGGGGGAACTCGGCGCGGATCAGCGCCTTGAACCCCGGGCCGTGGCCGCGCACCCTCAGGTGGGCCAGCTCGTGGTAGACGATGAAGGCCACCAGCTCGTCGGGCAGGACCTGCAGCCAGGTGTTGAGGTTGACCTTGCCCCGCGAGCTGCAGCTCCCCCACTTGCTCTTCATGCGCCGGAAGCCGATGCCCAGCGGCTTCACACCCAGGAGCGCGGAATAGCGGGCGCTCAGGGAGCGGACCAGCGCCAGGAAGTCGTCGTTGCGCCGCTCGACCAGCTCCAGCCGCTCGGCCAGGAGGAGCTGGCGCCGGTACCATTCGTGCTTCTCCAGGATCCAGCCCCGGTGCCGGTCGATGACCGGCAGCGGGTCGAGATGGCGCGGCAGGACCAGGCGCAGCTGGCCGTTATGGAAGGCGATGCGCACCCGGCGGCCGCTGCGGCGCACCAGCTGGCAGGGGATCCCCCCCAGGTCGATGGTCTCCATTCCCCCCGAACCCCCTCAGGCCAGCTCGTGGACGGCGCCGTAGCGGACGATCTCCACCTCCGGTACGCCGGCCCCCAGCAATACGCCGCGCAGGTGGGCCAGCGCCTCGTCCTCGCCGTGGATCAGGAATACCTTCTTCAGCGGCCGCAGGTCGTGGCGCTTCAGCCAGGCGACGGTCTCGTTGTAGTCGGCGTGGGCCGAGAAGGCGTTCAGGGTGGCGATCTCGGCGCCCACGGCATAGGGCTTGCCAAAGATCCTGACCTCCTTGGCCCGCTCGGCCAGGCGCCGGCCGAGGGTGTTCTCGGCCATGAAGCCGACGATGGCGATGATGTTGGCCGGGTTCTCGATGTGCTGGATGAGGTGGTGCAGGATGCGCCCCGACTCGGCCATGCCGCTGGCGGCGATGATGATGGCCGGGCCCTGGACGGCGTTGATCTCCTTGGACTCGGCGGTGCTCACCACGTAGCGGATGTTCTCGAAGCCGAAGGGGTCGACGTGGGCGTTGGTGAAGCGGCGGATCGTCTCCTCGTCGAAGCACTCGGGGTGGATCTTGAAGATCGCCGTGGCGTTGACCGCCATCGGCGAGTCGATGAAGATCGGCAGCTTGGGGACCTTGCCCTCGAGCTGCAGGGTGTGGATGATGTAGATCAGTTCCTGGGTGCGCTCCACCGAGAAGGCGGGGATGAGGATCTTGCTGCGCCGCTGCTGCGCCTTGCGGATCAGCTCGGCCAGCTCCTCGCCGGCCAGGCCGATCGACTTGTGCAGGCGGTTGCCGTAGGTCCCCTCCAGCACCAGGTACTCCATGGGCGGCAGGACCTCGGGATCGCGGATGATCGGCAGCCCGGGGCGGCCGAGGTCGCCGCTGAAGCCGATGCGCAGGCCGTTGGGGAGCGTCAGGTGGACCGTGGCCGCGCCCAGGATGTGGCCGGCGTCGCAGAACTCGGCCGTCACCCCCTCCAGGGGGCGGAAGCGGCGGTGGTAGTCGACGGTGACGAACTGGCGCAGCGGCTGCACCGCTTCCTCGGAGCCGTACAGCGGCTCGTAGATCGTGAGCTTCCGCTCCGGGTACTTCGCGGCCTTTTCCTTGAGGGTCTCGTAGTCCTTCTGCTGGATGTTGGCGCTGTCCAGCAGGATGATCTGGGCGATGTCGCGGGTGGCCGAGGTGGCGTGGATGTCGCCGCGGAAGCCGTTCTTGACCAGGATGGGCAGGGCGCCCGAGTGGTCGAGATGAGCATGAGAGAGAACGACGGCGTCGATCTTCTCGGGATTAAAAGGAAATTCGGAATTCAGCTTTTTGGCTTCCTCTCTTCTGCCCTGGGCCATGCCGCAGTCCAATAGCAGCCGGTGCCCATCGGCCTCGACCAGATGCATCGAGCCGGTCACGGTCTGGGCTGCACCCCAGAATTGAATTATCAATCAGATCCCACTCCATCTTTCATATTTCCTGGCCCAAAATCGCTGGATTAAGATAAATAGCCTATGGAGAGTGGGCAAAGTGGAATATGTCGGCTGGTCAGGCAAGGAGTTCCTGGCTGGATATGCCGACGCTGACAAAGGGATCTCCCTTCACCGAAGCGATCAGAGATCCCTTTCCGCCGCAGCATATGGTCAGCCCGCCCGCGGGGCCACCACGGGCCGAGGTGGGCTTGACAATAGCCGCCATTGCCGGCCTCTTTAAGTGGGCAGGATGGCTGGCTTTGTCTCAAATCCCACACCCAATATGGATCGCAACCAGGCCTTGCCATCTGTCCTGAACTCATCTCGGCTCAGGACAGACGGCATCCGACTGCCATTTTATACGTGCTTCGGCCAGGTCCGCCTCCTCCTTCCACTTTAATTGCCGGTGGTCTTGATTATATTGCCGTCCTGGTCCACAGTGACACGGGTGACTATGGGCAGCTTGGCCCCATCCTCTGCGGTAACCATCTTCTTGTAGGTCAGAACCTTGACCGTCTTGGCGCTCTTGGGCAAGCTCACGCCCAGCTTTCTCGCTACTCCCTCCGGTATCTCGTAGCTCTCCTCGCTGATGACCGGCTCTTCATCCGCCAGCTCGGGAGAATTTTCTTCCATATATCCTTTGACCATCTTCTTCAGTTCTTTATCTGTAAGGGGCATTATGCTTCCTCCATCTTCGATGACGGATCTGCAAACAACACAAATTCGATAAGGGTCTTCTTCTCGGTCATATCCAGCCTGGATCGGGCGGCAAGGCATTCCCGGGCAAAGTCCTGCTTGGCTTTCATGAAGGCATCTCCGAAGGTCAGGCCTTCCTTGATCCGCTCAAAGAACTTCAGTACCAATAGGTCGGCCTCAGTGCTGGGCGGCTCGGTGGGGCCATAGGCTATCTTGGTCGAGCCCATGAAGCAGGCGGCATCTTTAGCCAAGAACTGAAGGGAGATGGCTTCATCGACTCCTTTGTCCACGATATTTGCTCCATAGCAGGCCTCGCAGCATACCACTGCATTTCTCACATCGGCGTCCTTTATATTCTCCGGAGTGAAGGCCACGGGATAGGAGCTGCCCTCCTGGCCGTACCAGTTGGCGGTATCCTCGCCTCCGTGCAGATTGAAATAGAAATAGCCTTTCTTATTCAGCTTTGCAGCCGGCAGGTCCCCGTGTTTTACAGGGGGGGACAATTCCAGACTCTCTCCGGGATTCTTTATGGGAACATAAACCGCCTGCGAGGCATCGGTCCAGACATTGGCAGTCATGCCGAAGGAGACCTTATCCGCCCTTCTGACCCTGGATGCGGCAGCAGAGAGCAGCGACAGGAAGAAAGGCAGCTCGCTCTCCTTGGCATCGGGAAGCCTGCCCAAGGCCCTCTCCGGAATGAGGTAGTCGCTGTCCCGGGAGGCATAGGGGCTGTCTGAGTAGACCATGCGGTCTCCGTCGAAGCCTGCCGGATTGGTCAGGCTGAAAAAGGGGATGATGGAGTGTCCTCCCAAAATCAGGAAATGCCCTGGATTGAGCTTTCCCTCCAACAGGCCGATAAGCTCCTTGATCTGGTCCGGGCTATCGGAAGCCACCGGGCTCAACCCATAGGGGGATAGAGAGGTGGCATCATCGATATAGGCCAGCTTGGCGGATATGCTAGCCGTCTCAAGAGCGTTTATGTAATCGGCTATTTTTGCCTCTATCTGGCTGAACTGCGCCTCACCGTATTTGGTCTTGAGCTTTTCCTTGCTGGTAATGATCAGCTCTATCGTCTTCGGCTCCTCTAAAGGCAAAGCGGCCAAGGTAAAATCGCCGCTGCCCCGGTAGGAGTACACCATGATGAAATAGCTGCCTTTCCTGGCTTTATCGATGGTTATGTTCTCTTTGGAGCCCCCGCTGTAGCTTCTGTAGTCGTAATTGATATTGGTGGGCCTCTGGCCATAGCTGACATAAAGATCGAAGTCGGCATTTAGGGGGCCGTTCAAGTCCAGAGTGATCTTCTGCCCCTCTTTGCTCTTTATGAGGTAGTAAAGTGCTTCATTGCTGGCAGTCAAAGTTCCTTTCATCTGCTGGCTGGGGACTATCTCCACATCTTCAATAGGAACTTCGGTGGATAAACTGAACTGGCCGGTGCCTCTGTAAGCATAAACCAGAATATAGTAAGCGCCTGGGCTGGTGGGATCGATGGTGATGCTCTCATCGGCCTTGGTCGTCACTCGCTTATAGTCCCATTTGGCAGTTGATGCCTCTTCATTGTACTTGATATAGAGATCGAAGTCCTGGCCGGCCGGTCCGCGCAGATCAATGGTCAGCTTGCGATTGGCCTCGACCCTGACCACATAGCCCTTGCTCTCTCTTTTGGAAAGGCTGTCAGTGATCTTCTCTCCTACGGAGATCTCTTTAAAATTCACCAATATTCCTCCTAGAATCATGGCTTAAATTCTAAGCCTGGGATCTGAATTAATTAATTTATAATCATTGATATTACAAATAATTTTCCCACGAAGTAGACATCAATGATGTGGTAATGAACCATGATCCTTGTCTAAAAACCTGTGGGTGATCTGGATTAGGCCGCTGGGTAATGCCTATTCTTATCAGGCCTGCCTTACTGGCTCTTGCATAGCCCTATCCGGATACACCTTCATTTCCGCTTCATCATCTCCATCCTGAGGCGTCCGCCTGATCCTTTTTTCCGGCAGCTCAAAGTGGGCTATGACTGGAGCGTGGTCCGACTCGGGATAAAAGATCCTTTCCGGAAAGACCATGGAGGTGTCGTGCAGTAGTTCATTGTGCACCTCGGTGCCCCTGAAGTAGGCCAGCATGGTTCTGGAAACCAGTATGTGGTCCAGCATCTTGCCCTTGCCGTTGTGCAGAAAGGAGTAGCGGGCCGGCTCAGGGACATTTCTCTCTGTGGGAACCAGGACCCTCATGGCCAGGTTCATATTGCCGGTGTTCTCCACATCGCCTCGAATGGCCTCTATGGATACCTCGTCCAGCTCCTCATTGAAATCCCCGCAGACCGCAATCAAGGAGTAAGGATCTTTTTCGAAGAGCTTGCCGATGAGAATGCGTGTCTC
>DAHVOV010000203.1 GCA_027318645.1 Candidatus Aminicenantota bacterium | reverse complement strand
GCGTCGCCCACCCGGGCCTGGAAGCCAGCCGCGGCCTGACCCTGGACGAGGCGATCGAGGAGGCGCGGCGCTGCCTGCACTGCGACCGCGTGCAGCCGCCGCAGAAGGAGTGCGTCGCGGCCGAGACCGTGGCCATCGAGGCCATGCTGTGAGGTGCGGATGAAATCCGACAAGATCCTGAAGCGCTACGAGCGCTCGGGCGACCACCTGCTCGCCATTCTGCATGACATCCAGGACGCCAGCCCCGAGCATTACCTGAGCGACGCCGATTTGCGCGCCGCGGCCGACTACCTGCGGCTGCCCTACAGCTTCGTCCATGGCGTGGCCAGCTTCTACACCATGTACAGCCTGACGCCGCGCGGCCGGAACCTCATCCGCGTCTGCCAGTCGCCGCCCTGCCACCTGCTCGGCTCGTCGACCATCTCGCGCGAGCTGATCAAGCTCCTGGGAGTCGGCTTCGGCGAGACCACCGCCGACCGGCTTTTCACCCTGGAGATGACCTCCTGCCTCGGCGTGTGCGGCGTGGCGCCGGCGATGATGGTCAACGACCGCGTCTACGGCAACCTGACCGCCGAGCGCATCGCCGGCATCATCGACGACCTGAGGAGGGGCCAATGAGCGTCTTTCGCACGCACGTGCTGCTGCCGGTCGACGTGGGAACGGCCCAGGCCGGCGTGTTCGAGGTCAAGCGCCGGCTGGAGAAGGAGCTGAGCGCCCGCCAGCTGCTCGACGAGGTGAAGGTGCTGGAGAGCGGCACCGTGGGCATCGTCGGCAAGGGCGTCATCCTGGCCGTCTACCCCGACCGCATGTACTATTTCAACGTGCGCGAGGCGGACGTGCCGCGCATCGTCGACGAGCACCTGCTCAAGGGGCGTGTGGTCGCCGGGCTGGACCATGCCGCCATCGCCGTCTCCCCGCCCGCCCCCGGCCCCAAGGTGGGCCTGACCCGCGCCCAGCGGCGCATCGTTCTGGACAGGGCCTGGACGGTCGACCCCGAGAACATTGACGAGATCATTGCCGCCGGCGGCTATCGCGGCCTGGAGAGGATCCTCGGCGAAAAACTCTCCCCCGAGGCGGTGATCGAGGAGATCAAAAAGTCGGGCCTGCGCGGCCGCGGCGGCGCCGGCTTTCCCACCGGCATGAAGTGGGAGTTCACGCGCAAGGCCCCGGGAGGGGAAAAGTACATCGTCTGCAACGCCGACGAGGGCGAGCCGGGCACCTTCAAGGACCGGCTGATCCTCGAGGGCGACCCGCACCGCCTGATCGAGGCCATGGCCATCGCCGGCTACGCCATCGGCGCCGCCAGGGGCTTCGTCTACATCCGCGGCGAGTACCAGCTCTCCATCGACCGCCTGCAGAAGGCCATCGTCCAGGCCCGCAAATACGGGCTGCTGGGGGACGACATCCTGGAGAGCGGCTTTTCCTTCGCGCTGGAGATCCGGAAAGGGGCCGGCGCCTACGTCTGCGGCGAGGAGACGGCGCTCATCGAGTCGCTGGAGGGCAAGCGCGGCAACCCGCGCGTCAAGCCGCCTTACCCGGTGACCCACGGCTTGTGGCAGAAGCCGACGGCGGTGAACAACGTCGAGACCCTAGCCAACGTGCCGGGGATCATGGCCAACGGCGCCGGCTGGTTCCGCCAGATCGGCACCGACAAGTGCCCGGGCACCAAGGTCTTCACCGTCCTCGGCCACGTCGAGTACCCTGGTCTGGTCGAGACCGACATGGGCACGCCGCTGCGCGAGATCATCTTCGGCTTCGGCGGCGGCGTCAAGGGCGGACGGAAGTTCAAGGCGGCGCTGCTGGGCGGCGCGGCCGGCGTCTTCGTCCCCGAAAGGCTGCTGGACGTCCGGATGGACTTCGAGAGCCTGAAGGAGAACAAGGCCGTCCTGGGATCGGGGGCGGTGCTGGTGATGGACGAGACGGCGTCGGTCGTCGAGATGCTCTTCTCCATCGCCAAGTTCTTCGCCCACGAGTCGTGCGGCCAGTGCGTACCCTGCCGCATCGGCACCAGGCAGATCCTGGACATCGCCTGGCGCATCCGCCAGGGCCATGGCCGCGCCGGCGACACCGAGACCATGCTGCAGCTGGCCGAGACGATGTTCAAGACCTCGCTCTGCCCGCTGGGCCAGTCGCTGATCATGCCGGTCCGCAGCGCGCTGGAGAATTTCACTGAAGAATTCGCCCTGGCCATCGGCCAGGCCGGGAAAGCATAAGGAGGAATCCATGTCGGAAATGGTCACCATCGTCATCGACGGAAAGGAAATCCAGGCCGAAAAGGGGGCCAACCTGTTGCAGGCGGCCCGCGCCAACGGCTTCGACATCCCCGGTCTCTGCTTCTATGAAAAGGTAACCCCGACGGGCGATTGCCGCCTGTGCATGGTCAAGATCGAGGGCCGCCCGGGCATGGTCCCCTCCTGCCTGGTCAAGGTCGAGGCGGGGATGAAGGTCACGGCCTTCGACGAGCAACTGGAGTCGACGCGGAAGATGCTCGCCGACGTGCTGCTCTCCGAGCACAACGACGACTGCATCACCTGCGACCGCGACGGCGACTGCATGATCCAGGACCTGGCCTTCCGCTACGGCCTGGATACCCCCAAGCGCACCTTCGCCCCCGTGTGGCGCGAAGTGCCGCAGGCGCCCGATTCGACGGCGCCGGTCCTGGCCTACGACTCCTCCAAGTGCATCAAGTGCGAGCGCTGCGTCAAGGCCTGCTGGGAGATCCAGGGCAAGGGCGTGCTGAGCATGGCCCAGCGCGGCATCCACAGCCACGTGGTGGCCGGCACCGGCCAGTGGACGCTTTCGGAGTGCGACGGCTGCGGCGAGTGCGTCCAGGCCTGCCCGGTGGGCGCCCTGATGGAAAAGCCCAACTATGGGACGCGCGTCAAGAAAAAGGACGTCGAGCGCAAGGTGGTCACCACCTGCCCCTACTGCGGCGTCGGCTGCCAGCTCGAGCTCTGGATCCGCAACGACCGCATCGTCAAGGTCAAGGGTGCCGACATCGTGCCCAACTTCGGCGCCTGCTGCGTCAAGGGCCGTTTCGGCCTTGATTTCGTCCACCGCGGCGACCGCCTGACCCAGCCGCTCATCCGCAAGGAGGGTCAGCTGGTCGAGAGCAGCTGGGACGAGGCCCTCGACCTTGTCGCCGCCCGGTTCGGCGCCATCAAGAATGAGCATGGACCTGCCGCCCTGGCGGGGCTCTCCTCGGCCAAATGCACCAACGAGGAGAACTACATCTTCCAGAAGTTCGTGCGCACGGCCTTCGGTTCGAACAACGTCGACCACTGCGCCCGCCTGTGCCACGCCTCGACCGTCGCCGGCCTGGCCCGCTCCTTCGGCTCGGGCGCCATGACCAACTCCATCGCGGAGCTCGAGCACGCCGAGGTCATCCTGGTCACCGGCTCCAACACCACCGAGACCCACCCGGTCATCGCCACGCGCATCAAGAAGGCCGTCCTCTTCCACGGCGCCAAGCTCATCGTCATCGACCCGCGGCGCATCGACCTGGTCCCGTACGCCGAGAAGTACGGCGGCATGTGGCTGCGCCAGAAGAACGGCAGCGACGTGGCCTGGGCGAACGGCCTGATGAACGTCATCATCCGCGAGGGGCTGCTGGCTGAGGAGTTCGTCAAGACCCGCACTGAGGACTACGAGGCGCTCAAGAAGGTCGTCGAAAACTTCACCCCCGACAAGGTGGAGACGATTACCGGCATCCCCGCCGCCAGGCTGCAAGAGGCGGCGCGCCTGTACGCCAAGGCCGGTTGCGCCTCCATTGTCTACTCCATGGGCATCACCCAGCACACCACCGGCACCGACAACGTCATGTCCATGGCCAACCTGGCCATGCTCACCGGCAACCTGGGCAAGGAGTCCTGCGGCGTCAATCCGCTGCGCGGCCAGAACAACGTCCAGGGCTCCTGCGACATGGGCGCCCTGCCCAACGTCTTCCCCGGCTACCAGGCGGTGACCGACGCCGCGCTGCGCGAGAAGTTCGAGAAGGCCTGGAACGTCACGCTCGACGACAAGATCGGCCTGACCGTCACTGAGATCATGCACCATGCCGCGGAAGGCAAGATCAAGGGGCTCTACATCATGGGCGAGAACCCCATGGTCTCCGACCCCGACCTCGGCCACGTCAAGAAGGCGCTGGAGAAGCTGGATTTCCTTGTGGTGCAGGACATCTTCCTCACCGAGACCGCGCAGCTGGCTGACGTGGTGCTGCCGGTGGCCTCCTTCGCCGAGAAGCAGGGGACCTTCACCAATACCGAGCGCCGCTCGCTGTGGGTGGAAAAGGCGGTCCCGGCGCCGGGCGAGGCGCGCATCGACTGGGAGGTGATCCGCGACGTCTCCACGCGCATGGGCTACAAGATGGAGTACCGGACCATCAAGGACCTCATCGACGAGGTCAACCAGCTGGTGCCGCAGTACGCCGGCATCACCCATGAGCGGCTCATGAAGGGCGAGAGGCTGCAGTGGCCCTGCCCCAACCCCCAGCATCCGGGGACGAAGTTCCTGCACCGCGACAAGTTCACCCGCGGCCTGGGCAAGTTCTTCGCCATTGACTATATCCCGCCGGCCGAGTGGCCCGACGCCAAGTATCCCTTCCTGCTCTCCACGGGGCGGCTGCTCTACCACTACCACACCGGCAGCATGAGCCGGCGCACCGAAGCGCTGCCGCAGTACGTCCCCGGCCCCTTCATGGAGATGCACGCCGCCGACATGAAGCGGCTCGGCATCGCCAGCGGCGAGAAGGTCAAGGTCTCGACCCGGCGCGGCGCCATCGAGATCGAGGCGCGCCAGAGCTACCGTGTCGACGAGGGTTCGGTGTTCATCACCTTCCACTTCGCCGAGGCGGCGGCGAATGTGCTGACCAACGACGCCATCGACCCCATCGCCAAGATCCCCGAGTTCAAGGTGGCCGCCTGCCAGATCGAGGCCCTGGGGGCTTGAAGCCGGACTCCGCGACGGGACGCCTCTTTCACCGCGGCGGCTGACCGCCGCCCGCGCTCAGGCCTTGAAGTCGGCGAAGCGGGCGAGTAGGAATTCGGTCATGGCTTTGGTGCCCGGAAGATCGCGGCGATCGCGCTTGACGTAGACGCAGAACTGGTCGTCCATCCAGCCGCGGCCGGGAAACAGGTCCAGCAGCTGGCCGCGGCGCAGCTCGCCCTCTACCGTGTAGCGCGGCACGAAGGCCACGCCGATGCCCGCCAGCGCCCCGTTGATCAGCCCGCGCACGTGATTGATCTGCATGACGTGGGCCAGCAGCGCCGGGTTCTTCTGCGGCAGGGCCATGACGAAGTTGCTCCACCATTCACCTTGCTCGTCCAGGGACAGCACCGTCACCCGTGCCAGGTCATCCGGATCGCGCAGGCGGTTCCTCCTGGCGAAGGCGGGGGCGGCGATCACCGCGTAGCGCTCGCGGAACAGAAAGACGCGTTCGACGTCCCGGTGATGGCAAGGCCTGCAGTCGATGATCAGGTCCAGCTCGTCGCGCAGCAGCGGCGCGTGCAGGTTGTGGGAGAACGTGCAGTGCAGGCGGATCTCGGGATGGAGCGGGATGAAGCGGGCGAGCTCGCGCAGGAGCAGGGTGGTTCCGAACTCCACCGGGGCACCCAGCATGAGCTTCTGCCGCAGCGGTCCGCCGCTTCCACCCAGGATGCCCTCGCAACGCTCGATCTCGCCGAAAATGCGGTCGCAGGTCCGGAACAGCTCCTCGCCCGCCTCGGTCAGCTCGTACTCCCTGCCGCGGCGGACGAACAGCCTGGTGCCGGCGGAGCGCTCCAGCTTTTTCAGCGCGTGGCTGACGGCGGATTGGGTGACGAACATGCGCTCGGCGGTCTGGGTGACGCTGCGCAGCCGGGCGAACGTCCAGAATGTCTTCAGTTGGTAGAGGTCGAGGCTCATGATTAATAATTAATGATATTCATGATGAGCATGATTATTATGAAATATGTTTATGAACAAAACGATGGTATATTGTTGCTGTAGGAATGTCAAGGGCCTGATCGCCTTGGAGGAGTCATTTTGGACAATGCCCGTCTGGAGATCCCGCCCCCGGAAAACGAACGGGTGAACCGGTTCCCCCCCGGGTCGGCGGAGCGCGAGCGGCTGGCCGACGAGCTGAAGAGGCAGTACGGGCAGCGACTGGAAATTCCCCTGTGCATCGGCGGCCGCGAGGTGCGCACCGGCCGCATCGGCCGGGCCGTCTGCCCCCATGAGCACGGCCATGTGCTGGCCGAATACCACCAGGCCGGGGAAGAGGAGTACCGCCAGGCCATCGTCGCGGCCCTGGCGGCGCGGGAGCAGTGGGCCCGCCTCTCCTGGAGCGATCGTGCCGCCATCTTCCTGCGCGCCGCTGAGCTCGTTTCCGGCAAGTACCGCTTCGTCCTCAATGCGGCCACCATGCTGAACCAGAGCAAGAACCCCCATGAGGCGGAGATCGACGCCGTGGCGGAGCTGGCCGACTTCCTGCGCTTCAACGTCTGGTTCATGCAGCGGATCTACGCCGACCAGCCGCAGGCCCATGCCCCCGGCTCCTGGAACCGCTCCTGTTACCGTCCGCTGGAGGGATTCGTCTTCGCCGTCTCGCCGTTCAACTTCACCTCCATCGCCGGCAACCTGGCCTCGGCGCCGGCCCTGATGGGCAACGTGGTGGTGTGGAAGCCGGCATCGGCGTCAGTGCTCAGCAATTTTATCCTGATGGAGGTCTTTCGCGAGGCCGGGTTGCCCGATGGCGTGATCAACTTCGTTCCCGGTCCCGGCCCGCTGGCCGGGCGGATGGCGCTGGAGAGCGCCCACCTGGCCGGCGTGCACTACACGGGCTCCACCGAGGTGTTCAGCTCGCTGTGGAAGTCCATCGGCGGCCGGATCCGGGGCTACCGCAGCTACCCGCGCCTAGTGGGCGAGACGGGGGGCAAGAACTTCGTGTTCGTCCACCCTTCCGCCGATCTCGACGCCGCCGCCGTGGCCCTGGCGCGAGGCGCCTTCGAGTACCAGGGGCAGAAGTGTTCGGCCGTCTCGCGGGCCTACGTGGCGGAGTCGTGCTGGCCGGCCCTCTGGCGCCGGCTGGAGCCGCTCATCGGGGGCATCCACCGCGACATGGGCGACCCCCGCGACTTCGCCTTTTTCAACGCCGTGATCTCGCAGGCATCGTTCGACCAGGCCATGGCCGCCGTCCGCCGGGCGCGCCAGTCCGGCTGCGCCAGGGTGATCGCCGGCGGCGGCGGCGACGACCGGATCGGATACTTCGTCGAGCCGACCGTGATCCTGACCGAGGACCCGCTTTACGCCACCATGCTCGAGGAGCTGTTCTTGCCGGTGCTGACGGTGCATGTGTTTCCCGACGAACGCTGGGAGGAAACCCTGCGCCTATGCGATTCTTCCACGCCCTACGCCCTGACCGGGGCCTTGTTCGCCTCCGAGCGGGCGGTGATCGCCCGGACGCTGGAGCAGCTCAGCCACGCCGCCGGCAATTTCTACGTCAACGACAAGCCCACCGGCGCCGTGGTCGGCCAGCAGCCCTTCGGCGGCGCCCGCGCCTCAGGCACCAACGACAAGGCCGGTTCGTTCCTCAACCTGCTGCGCTGGACCAGCCCGCAGACCATCAAGGAGAACTTCTCGCCGCCGCATGAGTTCCGTTACCCGTTCATGCGCGCTGGAGATTGAACGATGAGAAAAGAGATCATCGTGGACCCACGGGATGTCCCGACCGCCCGGGACATGGTTTTCGGGGAACTCGGCCTCGCCGCGGAGAACAGCGGCGCTTGCTGCGGGCAGTGGCTGGACGGAGGCGACCCGCTCCCGTCGCGCACGCCGATCGACGGCGGCCTGCTGGCCACGGTGCGCGCCGCCGGCGAGAAGGAGTATGAAGCCGTCATGGACGCGGCCCACGAGGCCTTCCGGCCATGGCGCCTGGTGCCCGCCCCGAAGCGCGGCGAGATGGTCCGTGCGCTGGGCGATGAGCTCCGGCGGCACAGGGACGCCCTGGGCACCCTGGTCTCCCTGGAGATGGGAAAGATCAAGGCGGAGGGCGACGGCGAGGTCCAGGAGATGATTGACATATGCGACTTCGCCGTGGGGCTTTCGCGCCAACTGTACGGCAAGACCATGCCCAGCGAGCGGGACGACAGCCGGATGCTCGAGCAGTGGCACCCGCTGGGGGTCGTCGGCCTGGTCACCGCCTTCAACTTCCCGGTGGCGGTATGGGCCTGGAACTTCGCCGTCGCCGCCGTCTGCGGCGACGTGACGGTGTGGAAACCTTCCAGTAAGACTCCGCTGACGGCCGTGGCCGTGACCCGCATCGCCCAGCGCGTCCTGTCCGCCCACGGTTTCCCGGGGGCGGTGGCGTCGCTGCTGGTGGGAAGCGGCGCCGCCGTCGGCGAGCGGCTGGCCGCCGATCCGCGGGTGCCGCTGGTCTCCGCCACCGGCTCGACGCGCATGGGACGGCGCATCGGCCGGGTGGTGGGGGAGAGGCTGGGGCGCTCGTTGCTCGAGCTGGGCGGCAACAATGCCCTGATCGTGAGCGGAAAGGCCGACCTAGAGCTCGCCCTGCAGGCGACGCTGTTCGGGGCCGTCGGCACCGCCGGCCAGCGCTGCACCTCCACCCGCCGGCTCTTCGTGCACGAGTCGGTCCATGACCGTTTCCTCGATGCGCTACTCACGGCCTATCGCCAGGTGCGCGTCGGCAACCCGCTGGCGCCGGAAACCCTGATGGGACCCCTGGTCGACGCCGCCGCCGTGTCCGACATGCAGCGCGCCCTGGCCCGGCTGCGGGGAGAGGGCGGGCGCGTTCTCTTCGGTGGCGAGCCGCTCGCCAGCCCCGAGTTCCCGGGCGGGGCCTACGCCCGCCCCTGCCTGGCCGCGGCGGGGAACCATTTCCGCGTGGTCCAGGAGGAGACCTTCGCCCCCATCCTGTATGTCATGACGTTCCGCTCCATCGAGGATGCCGTCGCCCTGCAGAACGACGTTCCCCAGGGGCTCAGCTCGTCCATCTTCAGCGACAGCTTGCGCGAGTCCGAGCTGTTCCTCTCCGTCCGCGGCAGCGACTGCGGCATCGCCAACGTCAACACCGGCACCAGCGGTGCCGAGATCGGCGGCGCCTTCGGCGGCGAGAAGGAGACCGGCGGCGGCCGAAGACGGTCTCGACATAGCCGTGTTCGCGCGCCTGCTGGCGCACCCGTTCCATATAGCCCTGCACGCCCGGATAGCGGGCGAAGTACAGCGCGATGTAATCCTGCGCCTCGCCGCGCTCGATGCCGAGCTGCTTGGCCAGGGCCTCTTGTTCGGTGGCGCCGACAATCACGTTCAGGCCCATGAACACCTTGATGTCGTTCGGGTTACGCCCGGCCGCGACGGCGCTGGCGCGTACCTTGTCCACCTGGGCCCGGGTCGCGGCCTTGTTCTGGCCGCTGATGAACACGCATTCGGCGTGCTGCCCGGCGAACTGCAAACCGCGCTCGGAACTGCCGGCCTGGAACAGCACCGGTGTGCGCTGCGGCGATGGCTCGCAGAGGTGATAGCCCTCGACCTGGTAGAACTCGCCGTGGTGCTCAACCTTGTGCACCTTGTCCGGGCGGGCATAGATGCGCTGCACCGGGTCGTTGATGACCGCGTCGTCCTCCCAACTGCCTTCCCAGAGTTTGTAGAGCACTTGCAGGTACTCGTCGGCCTGGTCGTAGCGCCGGTCATGTTCGACCTGCTCGCTCAGGCCCATGGCTTTGGCGGCGCTGTCGAGGTAGCCGGTGACGATGTTCCAGCCCACCCGGCCACGGCTCAGGTGGTCGAGGCTGGACAGGCGCCGGGCGAACAGATACGGCGGCTCATAGGTGAGGTTGGCGGTCAGGCCGAACCCCAGGTGGCGGGTTACGGCGGCCATGGCCGAGACCAGCAGCAACGGGTCGTTG
>DAHVOV010000080.1 GCA_027318645.1 Candidatus Aminicenantota bacterium | reverse complement strand
GTTGATGGCGTTGGCGATGGCCACGATCACCAGGACGATGAACGGGTAATAGAACACGCCCAGGTCGAGCACTGGCGTCTTGACGAAGGGCACGTGCAGCAGGGTGGCGCTGCCGGCGTCGAAGGGCGAGGCCTTGGAGTTGAGCAGCAGCAGCGCCAGGATGACCCCGAACAGCCCCTGCAGCAGGAGCTTCAGGCCGCGGTTCATGCCCAGGTCGCTGGAGCCGCGGATGTTCTTCAGGTAGTCGTCGGCGAAGCCCTGGGCGGTGAACCAGAAGGCGGTGAAGATGAGCGTGACCAGGAAGAAGTCGTTGGGCTTGCGCCAGCTGCCCCACAGCAGCAGCGACACCAGCAGCGAGAAGAAGATGATCAGCCCGCCCATGGTGGGCGTGCCGTCCTTGTTGCGCGGCGACATGTCGCCGAAGTCGCGGGCGCGGTCGCGGAAGTTCAGCTGGTAGATGGCGCGGATGATCGGCCGCCCCAGCACGATGCCGACGGCGAACGAGGTGAGCACGGCCATCAGGGCGCGGAAGGTGATGTAGGTCAGCAGCCGCTGGCCGGGGAAATGGACGGACAGTTCGCTGAGCCAGGCGATCATGATCGGTCGGCCTCCCGGTAGATGCGCTGGATGATGGACTTGACGCGGAACTCAGGGGTCAGGTGGTCGCTCGTGACCAGCACCTGCTGCGCCTGGCGCTTGACGTCGTCGGCGCCGAGCAGGCCGCGGCGGTAGAAGGCATACAGCAGCTCCAGCACCTCCTCGCGCTCCAGCGAGCTGCTGGACAGGTACAGGCACCGCAGCCGCGGCAGGTCGGCCAGGTTGCCCTTGCGCGCCATCAGCCGCAGGCAGGCGATCTTCTCCGGGACGCTGCCGCGGCGCAGGCGGCGCTCGATCTGCGGGCGCAGGCGCTCGTACTCGGCCTCGCTGACGTTCTGCGCCAGGCAGTCGATGGCCGCGGCGCGCACCTCGAAGTAGGGGTCGCGCAGCAGGCGCAGCAGCAGGTCGCGCACCTCGTCGCTCCAGGCGCCGGCGGCCTTGAGCGCCTGGACGGCGTTGCGGCGCATGAAGCCGTTGGCCCGCCCCTGGCGCAGCAGGGCCAGCAGGGTGGGGACCTTGGCGCGGTCGCGGAACAGGCCGATCAGCTTGATGCCGACGTTGCGCACCTCCCAGGAGGGGCTGGACAGGTAGATGCTGGTCTTGTAGCGGTACTCGGCCTTGTAGAAGTCGGGGTTGGCGGACACGGCGTCGAGGAAGCGGAAGGGCGACAGCAGCGACAGCGGCGTGCCGCCGCGAGCCGGCCGCCGCCGGCGGCGGAACATCAGGATGCCGGTGTTCTTGAGGATCAGCGAGGAGAGGAAGTAGACCGCCGTGCCCATGAAGGCCAGCGACACGCAGAGGATGGCGCTCTCCAGGGCGTGCGAGCGGAACTGGATGCGCTGGAAGACGAAGCGCGCCTCCAGGATGGCGATGACCATCAGCAGGCAGGCGCTGAGCGTCTTGAGCGCGGCGCCGACCATCTCGCCGGCGGCGGGCGCCCCGCCCTCGCGGCGCAGCTGCAGCTGCAGCGCCGCCACCCGCAGCAGGCCGAGGAGCGTGGCGGCCAGCGAGGTGGCCAGGGCGACGCCGGCGGCGCCCAGCGCGGTGCGCGCCAGGGCCATGGCCAGCGGCAGCTGCGCGGCCAGCAGCAGCAGGTCGAAGATCATGGCGCGGCGCTCCTGCAGGCGGGCGGCGAAGAGGCGCGCGGTCAGCGCCTGCAGGCCCCAGCTGACCAGGCCGACGGCGTAGAACTGCAGGACCCGCGCCGTGCCGCGCGCCTCGGCCGGGCCGAAGTGGGCGCGTCCCAGCAGTAGCGAGACGAAGGGCTCGGCCAGCACGACCAGCAGGATGGACAGCGGCGCCAGCAGGAACAGGCTGTTGCGCACCCCCTCGACCAGCAGCCGGCGCACGCGCTCGCGGTCGGGCAGCGCGGAGGGGGCGGAGAGGTCGCGCTGGACGCGCCGCTGCACGGCCCGCGCCACCAGCATGAAGGGCAGGCGCGAGACCTCGCTGGCGAAGTACAGGAAGGAGACCGAGCCCGTGGGCAGGGCGGCGGCCACGAAGCGCTCGACCAGCGGCGGCGCCTGGGCCAGCGCCGCGCCGATGCCGGCCGGCCCCAGGCGGGCGGCGTACTTGCGATTCACCTGGCTGGAGGCGCGGAAGGAGGGGCGGAAGGAGAACTCCAGCCCCGGCCGCGAAAGGGTCAGCGCCAGCAGCGGCAGAAGGAAGAGGACCTGCAGGCAGGAGGCGAAGAGCAGGCTCCAGCCCAGGGCGGCGGCGCCGCTGCCGGGCAGGAAGAGGAAGATGCCGGCGATGGCGGCGGCGGCGAAGAGCAGCGACGACGCCGAGGCGGCGAGGCGCAGGCCGAAGGCGCGCAGGTAGACCGACATCAGGGCGGCCAGCGTGCCCGGGACGACCGCCGGCAGCAGCAGGCGCAGCATCCGCGTCGTCGGCGGAAGCATGCCGTTGGCGGCGAAGCCGGGGAAGGCCAGGCGCGCCAGCGTCGGCGCCAGCAGGAAGGCGACGGCGGCGATGAGCAGCGAGAGCAGCGCCGTGCCGGCGCTCAGCGCCGACGCCGCCTCCCAGGCCTTGCGCCGCGGCGCACGCTGGAACAGTCGGGCGAAGATGGGCATGAAGACGCGGCCCACGGCGTTGGCCCCGACCAGCCGGCGCAGCAGGCCGGTGAGCGCGACGGCGGCGGAGTAGGCGTCCACGACGCGACCGGCGCCGAAGGCGGCGGCGGCGGCCACGGCGCGGCCGAAGTCGGCGAGGCGGGCGACCAGCGGCGAGCCGGGGTGCGAATCGGCGTCGGGTACGGCGGGCGCGCCGGCCCCGTCCACCTTTTCCGCATAGCTGCGGAAGATATAGGCGTGATCCTCGATCTCCAGGCGGTCGTCGGGGC
>DAHVOV010000387.1 GCA_027318645.1 Candidatus Aminicenantota bacterium | reverse complement strand
TCACGCGTCACTCGTCACGAGTATTTTTAACAGACCTGGTGTGGACGAAAGGCCCGCGATCTGCTATGAATATGGCGACATGCCTTCACGGGCATGGGGAGGAAATTCTCCATGAAACGAACGATCCTGATGATCCTGCTCGCGTCGTTGGCGCTGTGCGCCCTGGCGGCGACCGAGCCGGCCAAGGCCAAGCCGGCGCCGGTCGCTCCGGCCCTGCTGGTGATCGACGTCCAGAACGCCTACCTGCCCTACATGGACGAAAAGGACAAGAAAATGGCCATGGAGGGGATCAACTATTACATCAACCTGTTCCGCGCCAACGGCTTCCCGGTCATCCGCGTCTACCACACCGATCCCGTCCAAGGATGGCCCAAGCCGGGCAGCGAGGAGTTCCAGTTCCCCAAGACGGTGGCCGTCAAGGACGACGACCCGATGGTGGTCAAGAACTACGGCAACGCCTTCAAGAAGACCGAGCTGGACAAGCTGCTGAGGGAGAAGGGCCGCAACACGCTGTTCCTGTGCGGCCTCAGCGCCGTTGGCTGCGTCCTGGCGACCTATCACGGCGCCATGGACCGCGATTACGAGGTCTTCCTGTGCCGCGATGCGCTCATCAGCCACGACGCCGCCCTGACCAAGGCGGTGCAGGAATTTTCCCAGACCATCGATTATTCGGCCCTGAAGCTGCTGCTGTCCGGAGTCAGCCGCTAAACGAGCCCCTCAGCGGCAACGTGCCGCCGCGGTCGGGGAAGCGGCCGCCTTTCCTTGACCGGACAGCGACGCAAGCCCAGGCGCCGGGCCTCCGCCTCAGCGGTTTTCCTTCCGGGCGGAGATCTCCTTCCAGATATAGGCGTTGCGGATGCCCAGCTTCTCCGGGTCGAAGCGCAGCGGCTTGCCCGACTTCCTCTGCGCCTCGTAGTCCTTCAGCGTGGCGATCCCCACCCGCGACAGGAGCAGGATGGCGATGACGTTCAGCCAGGCCATCAGCCCGACCCCGATGTCGCCCAGGCCCCAGGCCAGGCTGGCGGTGCGCACCGTGCCGTAGAACGTCATGGCCAGGAGGAACACGCGCGAGAGGGCGATCATGAGCCCGCTCTTCTTCTTGAACAGGTAGGCGACGTTCGACTCGGTGTAGAAGGCGTAGGCCATCAGGGTGGTGAAGGCGAAGAAGAACAGGGCCACGGCGACAAAGGGCGCGCCGATGCCGGGGATGAGGCTGTCGACCGCCGTCTGCGTCCAGACCGGGCCGGCCTCCACGCCGGGGATGTGCCGGGCCAGGAAGCCGCCATTGCGGCCGGCGGTGTTGTAGGTGCCGGTGATCAGCAGCATGAAGCCGGTGGCCGAGCAGACGAACAGGGTGTCGACGTACACTGAGAAGGCCTGCACCAGCCCCTGCTGGGCCGGGTGCGCCACCTCGGCGGCCGCGGCGGCCTGCGGCCCGGTGCCCTGGCCGGCCTCGTTGGAGTAGATGCCGCGCTTGACCCCCCAGGCGATCGCCGAGCCGACGATGCCCCCGAACACGGCGTGCCGGCCCAGCGCCGAGGAGACGATCAGCGCGAACATCTCGGGGACGCGCTTGTAGTCGATGGCGATGATGACCAGGGCCATGGCGATGTAGGCCAGGGCCATAAAGGGGACCATCAGCTCGGCGGCGCGGCCGATGCGCTTGACGCCGCCGAAGATGATCAGCCCCAGCAGGGCGGTGACGAAGATCCCGGAATAGAGCGGCACGACCGGCGGGAAGGCGTTCTGGAATGCGGCGGCGATGCTGTTGGCCTGGATGCCGGGCAGGAGCACGCCGCAGGAGACGACCGTGACCAGGGCGAAGAGCAGCGAGTACCAGCGCTGGCCCAGCCCCTTGTCGATGTAATAGGATGGGCCGCCGCGGTAGACGCCGCCGATCTTCTCCTTCCACACCTGGGCCAGGGCCGACTCGATGTAGGCCGAGCCGGCGCCGAGGAAGGCGATCATCCACATCCAGAACAGGGCGCCCGGCCCGCCCATGGAGATGGCGGTGGCGACGCCGGCGATGTTGCCGATGCCGATGCGGCCGCCCAGGGCCATGGCGAAGCCCTGGAAGGAGGAGACCCCCGACTGCGAGGCTTGGCCCCTCCACAGCTGGCGGACCATGTCCTTGATCAGGCGCACCTGCAGGAAGCGGGTGCGCACGGAGAAATAGACCCCGGTCCCCAGGCAGAGCAGCACCAGCGGCGTGCTCCAGACGTAGCTGTTGACGAGGTCGACCAGGTGCTGCAGGCTCATTGGCTCTCCTTGAAGGAAAGTGAAAGGTGAATAGTGAAAAGCGAAGAGTGAATTGCGATTCCCGTGCCCTGTTCACCGGCTTTGTTGCTTTTACTTTTCACTTTTCACTGTTCACTTTTCACTTCTTTTCGATGCGCAGTTCGATGGGCTCCACGTCCAGAGACGCGTAGGTGACCGAGTAGGTGTCGACGTCGCGGATGCTGGCGTAGCAGGCGGCGAAGCGCGGGGACTTGCGCAGCGTCCAGCGGCTGCCCTGGCCGCGCCCCTCGGCGTCCAGGGTGAAGGCGATGCCCGCTGTTTCGGCCTGGCGGTTCTCGGCCAGGCCGTCGACCATCATGTTGCGGAAGGCGTCGGGGGCGAAGAGGTTGGTCTCCAGCGGG
>DAHVOV010000356.1 GCA_027318645.1 Candidatus Aminicenantota bacterium | reverse complement strand
TTGGCGAGGGAAGGCTGCTAGAATCACTGCCAATGGCGGCGATAAATAATGCCGGCGCGTTGGGGATCGTCCTGCTGTCCCCTTCCCTTGACCTGAAGAACGGCATTGGCGTTTATGCCGCCCGCCTGGCCGCCGAGCTTCGTCGCCAGGACCCGCGCTGCGTTGTCACCGCCGCCGCGGACCTCCTGCCCCGGCCATCAGTTCCCCGTTCCGGCTCCGACTGGCGCGGCCGCGAGTTCCCGCCCCGCTGGGCCGACCCGCTGCTGCTTGCCCTGGACGCGGCGCGGCCGCGGCTCGTGCACGTCCAGCATGGCCTGTACATCGGCCATGGCCGGGAGCTCGCCCGCTTCCTGGTCGGGCTGCGCGAGCGGGGCATCGCCAGCGTGGTCACCCTGCACGGCGTCTGGCCCCCCTCCCCGCTGCGGCGCTGGCCTTCCCGCCTCTATCGCCTGTTGGCCGATAAGGCGGACCGCGTCATCGTGCACCAGGCAGCCGGCGCGCTGAAGCTGCTCGAGGATCATGGCGTCGCGGCGGAGCGCATCGCGGTCATCCCGCACGGCACCTGGACCGGGGACGAGGCCGCCCGCTCCCGCGTCCCCGAGGCGGCGGACGGCAAAACGGTGCTCTTCGCCGGCAACATATTCCGCCGCAAGGGGCTGCATGTTGTGCTTCGCGCCTTTCCGGAGGTCGTACGCCGGGTCCCCCAGGCCCGCCTGCTGGTGGTGGGCAACGAGCGCGCCAACAACCTTCTCGACCGGCTGTATCTCCTCTGGCTGCATGGCCGCATGCGCCGGGGTTCGCGGGAAGGATGGCTGCTCCGTAGCCGGGGATACGTGCCCGACGCGGAATTCACGGGCAGCATCGCCGGCGCCGCGGCCGCCGTCTTTCCCTATCTGCGGCGCTACGGGTCGGCCAGCGGCGTGTTCCATCACGTGCTCGCCGCCGGCCGGCCGGCCCTGTGCTCCGCCGTCCCAACCTTCGCCGAGGCGATCGCCGCCTGGGTCGGGCGCCTGCCCGAGCTGATCGTTCCCCTGGGGGACGTAGACGGCTGGAGCCGCTCCCTGGCCTGCGTCCTCAGCGACGACGCGCTCCGCGAGCGGGCGGCGGCGGCATCCCGCGAGCTGGGGCTGCGATCGTCTTGGGCCGAGGTCGCCCGCATGCACCTGCGGCTGTACCGCGGGCTGCTGGCGGCGGGCGGAGTCGCGCTAGAAAGGGCCGGCGGCCTCAGAACGAGACGCCGAGGCGGCAGGAGAGGCGGGTCTCGCGGGCGCGGCGGCTGACCTCGTGGAATCGCCCCCAGAGGTCGATCCCCTCCAGGCGGAGGGCGAGGAAAAGCGGCGAGCGCGGGACGGCCAGGGAGAGCGCCGCGTCATAGGCGAAGCGCGAGTCGCGCAGGGTCGAGTCGTCGAGGATGTCGCCCTGGAAGCGGTCGTGCCCCTGGATGGAACGGAAGCGCTGGTAGCGGGCGCCGGCCTCCAGGCGCAGGCCGCCGCGGCGCACGTCGAAGCGGCCGCCGACGGTGTAGCCGAGGGAATAGTAATATCCCCAGTTGTTCAGGGTCGTCTTCACCCCCCAGGGGTCATGCAGGGCGGTGTAGTCGTTGAAGGGCAGCGAATTGACCATGCCGAAGTCAAGCAGGGCCTCGAGGTCGGCGCGGGCCTGGAGCCGCCCGGCGTAGCCGGTCCAGCTGGCGGCGGGGCCCAGGATGTGGATCAGGGACTGCTTGTCGGTGTAGCGCGTCGGCCGCTCGCGCCGGAACCAGGGATCGGTCATGCCCAGGTCGTTGCCGTCATAGGGAGCGACGGCGTCCTTCAGGATGAGCTCCCAGCCCATGGCCGGTCCCAGCCACAGCTCGCTGCCGCGCAGCCGGCCGTCACCCTCCTCGACGACGCGGCGCCGCCAGAGGCCGGAGAAGACGACGCGCGTGGAGCCCGCCAGCTCCTCGAAGCCGCCGGCGTTGAAGACGGGGTTCAGCCGGTATTCGCTGGCGACCGGGGCCGGCGCCCAGCCCGAGCCGCTGCCGGCGCGGCCGTAGCCGGGCAGAGTGACCAGGCGCAGGTCGATGTCCAGGGCGGCGCGGCCGGCGCGTTCGGACCCCCCCGAGACGGGGCCGTACTGCCAGCCGAAGCTGACGCGGAAATCGCCCTTGCCGTCGCCGGGGACGCGCGGCAGGCGGTCGTGCCCGTCCAGCAGGTCGTTGAAGGCCAGCAGCGGGTTGACCAGGAAGGTGGCGACGCGGTTGGCCCAGCCGGGGCGGCTGCGGAAGTGATCGCCGATCTGGAAGAGGGGCTCGCCGATGGCCGGGCCGCCCACGGCGGTGAAGACATTGTCGTTGATCGAGGAGATCTCGCGCCACTCGGCGACGTACTCCCAGAGCAGCGAGCCGACGGAGGAGAACAGGAAGGAGGGGAACGGCTTGAGGCGGTTGGAGCGCGCCCAGTTGTAGTAGAGGGCGCCCGACCAGGCATGGGTCCAGTTGAGGCGGAAGTTGTTGGAGTCGAGGCGCAGGCCCTCGGAGGTGAACCACTTGCGCCGCTGGTCCTTCCAGGTCAGCTCGAACTGCCAGTCCTCGATGAACTTCGCGTACTTGCGCCAGTAGTTGTAGGCGGAGTAGGTCCAGTTGATCCCCATCTCGATGAAGGCCCGCCCGACGTGTGCCTTCCTTTCCTTCTTCTGCCCTTCGGGCTCCGCGGGCGCCGCGCCGTCGGCGCGCAGGACGGGCTGGAGCAAGCAGAGCGCGGCCAGCAGGAGGATTGTCTTTCTCATGGGGGTTTCCTTGGAGGAAAAGGCGTTCCAAGGGCGAAAAATACCACAAGCGCGCCGTCCTGTCAAACCTTCCATGTTGATGGAACACCCTGCGCAACGCCGGGCGCCACCGCTCGCGGCCAGGATTGCCTGCCGCCCGTTGCTGTGCTATAGTCGCGCCATGAAGGTCAGAGCCGTGCAGTTCAGCCCGGTGCTGGGCGACGTGGAGCGCAACATGGAATTCCACGCCGCCCAGGTGAGCCGCGCCGTCCGCGACGGGCGCGAACTCATCGTATTCCCAGAGCTGAGCCTGAGCGGCTATCACCTGAAGGACCTCGCCGCCGAGGTGGCGCTGCGGCCGGGCGGGCGCGAGTGGCGCCGGCTGGAGCGGCTGAGCCGCCGCATCGACATCATCCTGGGCCTGCCGCTGGAGGAGACGCCCGGCCTCGTGCACAACGCGGCCGTCTGCTTCTCGCGCGGCAAGGCGCGCCACGTCCACCGCAAGGCGCAGCTGCCCAACTACGGCATGTTCGAGGAGGCGATGATCTTCCAGCCCGGCGATTCCTTCCAGGCCTTCCCGCTGGGGCCGTTCACCGCCGGCATCCTCGTCTGCCGCGAGATCCTCTTCCCCATGCTCGCCTACCTCTACTTCCTGCAGAAGACCGACCTGCTGATCGGCATCTCCAACAGCCCGCAGCGCGGGATCGGCCGCGACGGCGTCTCCTCGTTCCAGCTCTGGGAGACCATGGGCTACGTCTTCTCCCAGTTCTACCACCAGAACTACCTGTTCGTGAACCGCGTGGGCTTCGAGGACGGCATCGGCTTCGGCGGCGGCTCCTTCTTCGCCCGCGCCGGCCGCGGCATCGTCCAGAAGGCCGAGTACGTGTCCGAGGGCGTGCTGGACGCCGATGTGCGCCCGGCCGACGTGCGCCGCGCCCGCCTCGCCTCGTCCTACCTGCGCGACGACCAGCCGCGGCTGGTGCTGCGCGAGCTGAGGAGGATCCTCCATGCTTAGGATCGACTGCGCCATGGTGGAAAAGATCCTGACGGCCTTCATCCGCGACAGCGTCGTGAAGAACGGCTTCCGCAACGCCGTGCTGGGCGTCTCGGGCGGCCTCGACTCAGCGGTGGTGCTGGCGCTGTGCCGCAAGGCGCTGGGCGCCGGCCACGTCTTCGCCCTGCTCCTGCCCTACCGCGTTTCCGACCCGGAGAGCCTGCGCCACGGCAAGCTGGCGTGCAAGGCGTTCAAGGTGCCCTTCGAGGTCATCGACATCTCCCCCCAGGTCGACGCCTACTTCAGCCGCTTCCCGGCGGGAAACCGGCTGCAGGTCGGCAACAAGTGCGCCCGCGAGCGCATGGCGGTCCTGTACGAT
>DAHVOV010000350.1 GCA_027318645.1 Candidatus Aminicenantota bacterium | reverse complement strand
ACCCCGGCCGCGTGGAGCAGCATGCCACGACGCCGGGCCAGGTGATGCATCATCAGCAATTGGTCGAGGGGATAGGAGACCGGCTGGTCAAGGACGGGCCTGCCCTTTCCCCCCTTCAGGGGATGGGCCTTGCAGAAAACGGTGACCCGCCGCACGCATTCGTCGAACCTGGCGATCCAGTGCGGCTCGACGCGCTGGGCCGGATGGAATACGATCCAGCGCCGCCCCCCACCCTCGAGCACGGACCACGAATCGGCAGCGGCGAATCTTTGCCTCAGGCCGCCAAGTGAAGGAAATCCGTTCGTGGACAGGCGGATGGCGATGGCCGGCACTTTGCCCGCGTCAAAGACCGTTGCCCTGAATCCCCGGTACAGGGGGCCCGGCGAACGCAGGCGGACATCGGCAGGAGGGACGATCTGGAGCCTGACTCCGGCTATCTCCAGGTCAAGGTTTCCATGGGATCGTGATGGGGCGGAAATAGGCCGCCCTTCGCGTTTCATCGACGACGAAGCCGCTCGGTCACCACGGCAGGCTCAACTGCCGGGCTGGAAGCACGAGGTCCCGGAAACAGGCGCGCAGGGGATCGAACCGGGCTGCGAAGTCGTGTTGCTGGTCGTCTTGCAACCGATCCCCAGGGTCTGCACGCTGTCGGCGATGTTCACCACCCTCAGCCGGGGCTTCTCATATCGTTTCTTGCTATTGTCGCTGCTGACCGTTCTGCTCATCCTATCCTCCTGATGCAGCCTGGGTGATCCGCTCATATCGTAACTTGCCGATGCGGCATAAGTATTCCGAAGGGACATCCTCGCTCCCGTTCTCCGCGGCGAAGAACCCGGGGCAATAGCCGCAGGCCAGCTTCATGCGGCAGTCGCGGCAGCGGAAATCGGCGGGAGCCTGCAGGTCGCGAACGTGGGCCATCTCGCTCCAGCCGTCGGCAAAACGGCCGCACGCGAGCGGATAACGGGGAGCACGGGCCATCACGCAGGGATGGAGTACCCCGAATGGATCGACGTGAAAGGTGGTGATGCCGGCCCCGCAGGAGTAAACGCTGCCCGTTGCCGGCGCATCGCCGTATCGTTCCAGGTATTCCCGCCAGCCCGCGATCGCGACCGCATCGGCAAGCTCCAGCTCCAAGGCCTTCTCGGGACTCACCCGCAGCTCAAGCGGGGAGCGGTCACCGGAAAAAGCGGGGAAGATGGCGGCGTCGCGGCGGAAGCGGATGCCGCGGCTCCTGGCGAGCTCCTCGAGCGCGGAGAACTCGCCCTCGTTCAGCGTCATCATGACGCTCTTCAGGCCCACCCGCGTCCCCTGCGCCAGCATGGCGTCGATCGCCGCCAGCGCCCGGCCGAAGGAGTCCGGCGTTCCGGTGATCCTGCGGCAGGTGTCCTCAGTCGCGCCGTACAGGCTGACGTCCACCAGGCGCGGCGGCAGCTCGCGGAACAGGGCGAGCGTTTCCCCGTCGATCAGGGTGCCGTTGGTGAAGACGGTGACCAGGAAGCCGCTGCGCTTGGCATGGGCGTAGATCTCGGCGAAGTCTTCGCGCAGCAACGGCTCGCCTCCGGTCAGCACCAGGTTCAGGCAACCGGCCTCGCCAGCCTCGTCGATGATCCGCTTCCACTGTAGGGTGTCAAGCTCGCGGGGGGCATCATGGTCCCCTCCTTCCGAGCGGATATAGCAATGGACACAATGCAGGTTGCAGCGGTGGGTCAGGGCTAGGCTGCCGTAATAAGGCACGCGGTCGCCCGCGATCCGCGCGGACAGCGAATCCCAGAACTCCCTGTCCTCCAGCCCCGTGGTCTGAGCGCAGACGGAACTCATGCCGTCTCCTCGATCAGGCCGGCGGCCAGCATCCTTTCGATCAGGCCGCCCAGGTCGGATTCGGCTTCAGCGCGCGTCACTTCATACTGCTCCTGGATGGCATCGATGATGCCCGAGAGCGTGGATCCGCCGTCGAGGCGCCGCCAGATGAAGGCGCCCAGCTCATTGAGCACGAAGATGTTCTCCATTTCCACGGGAGTGCCGCAGACCGGTATCAGGAAGGATTCCCCGGCGATGGAGCGCTCCACGATGCGCTCCCTGCGGCGGTAGCGGGCGGACAGGTTCACTTGACCGACAGCGCCGGGTCGCCGATCCAGTTGAAGGCGTTCAGCAGCTCGGCCTTGCCTCCCAGCTGGACATATTTCCTCATGGCCTCGACCAGCGCCTCGACCGCGCTCGCCGCCAGGCCGCGGTAGGCCGCCTTGTAGAACTCCCCGGCCAGACGCAGCGAGTCCTCATGCAGCGCCGCGCCAGACGGCACCAGGCCGCCGGCCATGCCGCCCGCGTTGTTCAGCGCCAGCGCCTCGGCCAGGCTCGTGTACCCCGGCACCTCGAACCGCCCGGCCACGCACGTCAGCAGCGTCGCCAGCGGCAGCTGCCCGCCGTTGGCCAGCGCATCGGCGTCAACCGTGTTGAAGATGTCCTCGTGCGCCAGCTGGCTGATCCCGCCGTGGCCGCAGTAGGTCACCAGCGCCGCTCCGGCGTTCCAGGCGGCGTTGATCTTCGCCCGCGTCTCGTCGGCCGAGCCCGCCAGCGTGATCTTCTCATTGGCGAAGCCGGAAGGTATGCCGGCCAGCTCGTTGCAGGCCTGGGGGTAGTCGCCGCTGTCGTCCGCGTCGTCCGCGATGAACATTGCCTTGCCGGTCCACTCGCCCTGCCCGTTTTCATATGCCTTCACTTTGGCGATCATTGCCCGCAGCTCGGCAGTCGTCACCGCCGGCAGGCGCCCGACCGCGATCTCCGGCACCAGGTTCTTGCCCGTGATGTCCCCGTACGCCCGGTCCGCCGCGAAATATCCATAGGCGCTCTTGGCCAGCACCGCCGGCACCAGGTTGTCGCCATTGCCCAGGTAGTCGTTGTAGTCGTACGTCCCCTTCCCCGCCAGCACCGCGTACTTCACCT
>DAHVOV010000348.1 GCA_027318645.1 Candidatus Aminicenantota bacterium | reverse complement strand
CCTTCCCTTTGCCTTTCTCTCTGGCTTCCCTCTCTCTTCCCTGAAGCTTCTGAAGCCGTATGCCGTATACCGTACACCTTATGCCGAATGCTGGTTTTCAACCTGGAACGAGGCACTTGGTACGTGGAACCTCTGGCTTCTAGATCAAAGGCCAGGTTTGGGTGGGAAGGTAGAAGATCATCTCCACCTGGGTGCCGGCGCCCTTCTCGGAGATGATCACCAGCTTGTCGGCGAAGCGCTTCATGTTGGCGATGCCCATTCCGGCGCCGAAGCCGCGCTCGCGGACATGGTCGGGGGCGGTGGAGTAGCCCTCCTTCATGGCCTTGTCCAGGTCCTCGATGCCCACGCCGTTGTCCACCACGCGCACGATGAAGCGGTCCTCGTCCTGGAAGAAGTAGATGTCGCCCTGGCCCCGGCTGTGGATGACCACGTTGGTCTCGGCCTCGTAGGTGGCGACGCCGACGCGGCGCACGATGTCGTTGTGGAAGTTCTTGCCCGCCAGGTAGCGCTTGAGCATGGCGGCGCCGGTGCCGGCGGCGTCGATGTCGGCGGTGTCGATCTGGTAGTGGAAGCTGGCCTCGTCGGCCTTCAGCCGCTCGCCGGTGATGGCCGAGTACTCGGCGTTCAGGGTGCTGGTGCGCTTCTGGTCGTGGATGTAGATGAGGTTGAACTTCTCCAGGATGCCGTGCAGAACGTCGTCCTTGGTGATGATGCCGCAGACGCGGCCGTCGTCGTCGACCACCGGGAAGCGCCCGAACTTGTAGCTCTCGAAGCGCGCCACCACCGCCGGCAGCGGGTCGTCGCGGCGCAGGGTCACCACGTTGGGCGACATCAGGCGGCGTATGGGATCGTTGAGTTTGTTGAACTCCAGGGCGTGGATGATGTCCTCGATGCTGATGATGCCGACCAGGCGCCGGTTCTCGTCGACCACCGGCATGCCCGAGATCTTCTTGATCTTCATCAGCTCCTTGGCGTGGGCGATCTTCTTGTCGGCGGAGATCTCCACCACGTTGGCGCTCATGATGTCGCCGGCGCGGATGTCCTCGAAGATGGCGGCGTAGCGCGAGAGCTGGCTATTCTTTTCCGGCATCGCTGCCCCGCAGCCCCATGGCGAAGAGCTTGCCGCAGGAGGAGAAGAGGTAGCCCCGCGTGCGCAGCAGCAGGAAGTTGTTCTCGCGGGCGTAGGCGATGGTCTCGGGGGCGACGTTCTTGCCGCGCACCACGATCAGCCCCAGCAGGTCGGTGACCAGGGCCGAGCGGATGACCTGGGGATAGGTGTAGCCGGTGAGGACCATCATGCCCGGCTGGGTCAGCGCCAGAATGTCGCTGATCATGTCGCTGGCCCCGGCCGAGCGCACCTCCTCGTCCAGCTTGCCCTCACCGGAGAGCACTTCGGCGTCGAGCAGCGCCACGATGTCGCGCACCTTCACCATGGTTCCCTCTCCCGCGGCGGCGCCGGCCGCTCAGTTCTCGCTGTAGATCTCCTTCTCGTACACGGTCTCCAGGCGCAGCTTGTGCCGGGCTTCCTCCTGGGCCAGGGCGAGGAAGGTGTCGCGCAGTCCCCCGTCCTGGGCCATGGCGGCCAGGTCGCTGTAGAACTTGAACGCGGCCTTCTCGCGGCGCATGGCCACGATCAGCGCCTCCTGGTAGTCCATCTCCGGGGTGGGCACGATGTCGACCAGGTAGTCGACGATCTTCAGGTCGGTGACCTGCTTGGCCGCGGGCTTGAAGGAGCTGCCGCCCTTGACCCGCTGCAGCTTCTCCTTGTGCTTGAGCTCCTCGCCGGCGAAGAGGACGAACTGCTCGCTCAAGGCCTTGTTCTCCAGCTTCTGGGCCCACTCCAGGTAGAACAGGCGGGCCTCCTCCTCCTTCTCGATGGCGAAGTCGAGGATCTCGTTAACGGACTGGAAGTTGGCGATCACGCCCATGGGCTGCCCGCAGCAGACCAGCTGTCCCTTGCCCTCGGCGATCACCTTGACGATCTTGCCGCATATCGCGCATTTGTAGAATTCGCTCATGTCCACCTCCGGGAAATCGACGAGTGGCATTGTAACAAATAAGGGGAAAATCCGCAAACCGCATCCTTTGCCCTTTTCCGGAAAAGGGTGGCGGGGGATGGTCTGTCGCCGCCGGCGCCTTTATGGTACAGTGGATTCATGATGAAAAGGGGAATCTTGTTCCCGGTCTTGGTTTTGGCGCTGGCCGCCGCCGCTGCTGCCCGAGCGGAGGATGCACCGGAAGTAGCCAGCGCCGGGGGCAAGAAAATCAAGGTGACGCTGGGAACACTCGTCCGGGTCATAGACCTCGGCCGGGAGATCGCCGGCTGCACCGAGCGGGTTGATCCCGCCGAGCCGCAGCGGCGCATACGCGAATCGGCGCGGTTCGGGATCATCGACGAGGTCCAGCGGAACGGCAGGTTCTACCTGTTGCTCTGGGCCCTGGCCCACGCCAACTGCAACGTGCAGGGGCACTGCGGCGAGGGCGAGGATTGCACCCTGGTATGGCTGCAGCTGGATGAACGCTTGCGGCTGGAAAGAAAGCAGTCGCTGGTGGTGCAGGAATGCCGGGCCGAAACGGGCATTCCCGGCATGGACCTGGAATTTCCCGAAAACGACCTGCGTATGGCGAATGGCAAGCTGGCGCTGAAGTTCGGCGACCTGGTCGGTGAGGCGCCATCCTGGACCCGAGTGCTGTATGAGCGCGCGGCCTGCGAACAGGGGCTGCGCGTCATGGCATCCGGGAGCGGCGAATAAATTTCCACTCAAACAATATCTTGACTTTTATCCCCGGTTTTATTATCATGAATTTCTGAGATACCCTCATGGGCGGTTCGCGCCCGGGGTGCGAATTCATGGCCGAAGGATGCGGGGCGATCCTGCCGCAAGGTCCTCCGGCCGTAGGAGAGCGGTCATGCGGGTCATGGATGTCGCCGCGAAGCTGGGGTTCAGGGTTCTGGCCGAAGGCCGGGAGCAGGAGGTCACGGGCGGCTACGCCTCCGACCTGCTCTCTGACGTCATCGCCAACGCCGAGGAGGGCTGCCTGTGGATCACGGTGCAGCGCCACCTCAACATCGTCGCCGTCGCCCAGCTGAAGAAGCTGGCCGGCATCGTCATCAGCCGCGGCGGCGAACCCGACGCCGCCGTGCTGCAGCGGGCGGCCCAGGAGGGGCTCTTTGTCCTGGCCAGCCCCGAGGACACCTTCACCATCGCCGGCCGCCTGTACGGCCTGGTCCATGCCGGCCAGTGACATGCCCGCGCCCCGCGTGTCGAGAACGAACCCGTCGTCTTCATCATAACCAGGAGGCTTGCCATGGAAGCTCAAGCGGTCCACGTCCCGGATAACGAGCAGTACCGGGAGCTGAAGCGGTTCATCGACGCCAACCGCGGCGTCCCCGGCCCGCTGATCCAGGTCCTGCACCGGGCGCAGAAGATCTTCGGTTACCTGCCGCTGGAGGTCCAGCACTTCGTCGCCCGCGAGCTGAGCGTACCGCTGTCCAAGGTGTTCGGCGTGGTCACCTTCTACAACTTCTTCCGCCTCGACCCCATCGGCGACCACATCGTCAACATGTGCTTGGGGACGGCCTGCCACGTCAAGGGCGCCTCGGAGATCATCCGCGCCCTGGAGAAGGAGCTGGGCGTCAAGGTGGGCGGCACCACCGCCGACCGCTTCTACACCCTGTCCACGGCGCGCTGCTTCGGCGCCTGCGGCCTGGCGCCGGTGCTGATGCTCGACGACGAGGTGTACGGCCGGCTCAACCCGCAGAAGGCCATCCAGATACTTCGCGACATGAAGGCGCGGGCCCGGGAAGCCGCCGCCGCCGAAACGAAGGAGGAAAAATGAAGCTCGAAGACCTCAGGAAGATCCGCGAGAAAGCCGAGAAGGATATGCTGCTGCGCGCCGCCAAGACGCGGCTGAAGGTGGTGGTGGGCATGGGCACGAGCGGCATCGCCGCCGGGGCCCGCGAGACGCTGAAGGCCTTCCTGGACGAGATCGAGAAGCGCGACCTGCGCGACGTCGTCGTCACCCAGGCCGGCGAGCGCGGCCTCAGCTCCCACGAGCCGATCGTCACCGTCATCGAGGAGGGCAAGCCCTCGGTGGTCTACGGCCACGTCAACGGCGAGTTGGCGCGGCGCATCGTGGCCGAGCACCTGGTCAACGGCAACCCGGTCTCCGCCGCCATCATCGAAGTCAGGGAATAAGCAAGCGAGGACGGCATGAAGAAACGGCTGGACGTGCTGGTCTGCGGAGGGGGCGCCTGCATCTCCTCCCACAGCCATGAGTTCAAGGAAAGACTGAGAGAGGAGATCGAGAAGGCCGGCCTGGGCGGGGAGATCAACCTGGTCGAGACGGGCTGCATGGGCCCCTGCGAGCAGGGGCCGGTGATGGTCGTCTACCCCGACGGCTCCTTCTACAGCAAGCTGAAGGATGAGTACGCCGAGCGCATCGTCCAGGAGCACTTCCTGAAGGGGCGGCCGGTGCAGGAGCACCTGTGGCAGGCCCCCGAGGCGCGGCGCATCGTCGAGGAGAAGAAGCAGGCGCCGTTCTTCGAGAAGCAGCTCAAGATCGTCCTCTCCAACTGCGGCACGATCGACCCCGAGAACCTCGACGAGTACATCGCCACCCGCGGCTACGAGGCCCTGGGCCTGGCGCTGACGCAGATGACCCGTGAGCAGGTGATCGACGTGATGACCCGCTCCGGGCTGCGCGGCCGCGGCGGCGCCGGCTTCTCCACCGGCATGAAGTGGAAGTTCGCCTACGACAGCCCGGGCGGGCAGAAGTACGTCCTGTGCAACGCCGACGAGGGCGATCCCGGCGCCTTCATGGACCGCGCCGTGCTCGAGGGCGACCCGCACTCGGTGCTCGAGGGCATGGCCATCGCCGGCTACGCCATCGGCGCCGACAAGGGCTACGTCTACGTGCGCGCCGAGTACCCGCTGGCCATCCAGCGGCTGAACGCGGCCATCGCCCAGGCGCGGCAGGCGGGCCTGCTGGGCGAGAACATCCTCGAGACCGGCTTCCGCTTCGACGTCGAGCTGCGCATGGGCGCCGGCGCCTTCGTCTGCGGCGAGGAGACGGCGCTCATGGCCTCGGTGGAGGGCTTGCGCGGCCAGCCGCGCCCCAAGCCCCCCTTCCCGGCGGTCAAGGGCCTGTGGGGCAAGCCCTCGATCATCAACAACGTGGAGACGCTGGCCACCGTGCGCCACATCATCCTCAAGGGCTGGGAATGGTTCGCCGCCATCGGCACCGAGAAGAGCAAGGGCACGAAGGTCTTCGCCCTCTCGGGCAAGGTGACCAACACCGGCCTGGTCGAGGTGCCCATGGGCATCACCCTGGGCGAGCTGGTCTACGATATCGGCGGCGGCATCCCCGGCAACAAGGCTTTCAAGGCCGCCCAGACCGGCGGTCCCTCGGGGGGCTGCATCCCCGCCAAGTACCTGAACACGGCGCTGGACTACGAGTCGCTGAAGGCCCTGGGCTCGATCATGGGCTCGGGCGGGCTGATCGTCCTCGACGAGGACAGCTGCATGGTCAACATGGCCAAGTACTTCCTCGAGTTCTCGCTGGAGGAGTCGTGCGGCCAGTGCGTCCCCTGCCGCGTGGGGCTGAAGCAGATGCACGCCCTGCTGGAGAAGATCACCACCGGCACGGGCACCATGGAGGACCTGGACAAGCTGGAAAGCCTGGCCTTCACCGTGCGCGCCACGTCGCTGTGCGGCCTGGGGCAGGCGGCGCCCAACCCGGTCATCTCGACCATCAAGTACTTCAAGCACGAGTACATCGAGCACATCCGCGACAAGCGCTGCTCGGCCGGCGTATGCGCCGCCCTGTTCGTGGCGCCCTGCGTCAACGCCTGCCCGGCGGGCGTCGACGCCGCCTCCTACGTCTCGTACATGGGCGACGGCCGCCGCCGCGAGGCCTATTTCCAGCACATGCAGAACAATCCCTTCCCCATCGTCTGCGGCCGCGTCTGCCCGGCGTTCTGCGAGACGAAATGCTCGCGCGGCAAGTACGACCAGCCGCTGGCCATCCGCGAGGTCAAGCGGCTGTTCGCCGAGTACGCCATCGAGGAGGGGTTCGGCTTCGCGCCCCCCGCCCGGCCCCACAAGGAGAAGGTGGCCGTCATCGGCGCCGGCCCGGCCGGCCTGGCCTGCGCCTTCTACCTGACGCGGCTGGGCTACCTGCCGGTGGTCTTCGAGGCGCTGAAGGTGGCCGGCGGCATGATGAAGGTGGGCATCCCCGACTTCCGCCTGCCCAAGGACAAGCTGCAGGCCGAGATCGACGTCATCGCCCGCGCCGGCGTGGAGATCAAGTTCAACTCGCCGGTGGCGTCGGTCGATGACCTGCAGAAGAAGGGCTTCGCGGCCGCCTTCATCGGCAGCGGCGCCCACCAGGCCCAGAAGCTCCCCATCGAGGGCAGCGACCTGAAGGGCGTCCTCTCCGGCATCGACTTCCTGCGCGACGTCAACCTGGGCAGGAAGGTCAGCATCGGCGACGACGTGGTCGTCATCGGCGGCGGCTCGACGGCCATGGACGCCGCGCGCATGGCGCGGCGGCTGGGCGCCCGGAACGTGCGCCTGGTCTACCGCCGCACCCGCGCCGAGATGCCCGCCCAGCTCGAGGAGGTGGTGGGCGCCGAGGAGGAGGGGGTCGAGATGGACTTCCTGGCCAACCCCCTGCGGGTGGTCGGCAAGGGCGGCAAGGCCGCCGGCGTCCACTGCATCAAGACCGAGCTAGCCGACTTCGACGACTCGGGGCGGCGGCGCCCGGTGCCGGTGCCGGGGAGCGAGTACACCATCCGCGCCAGCGCCGTCGTCTACTGCCTGGGCCAGAAGCTGAGCCTGGGCCTGACCGGTGGCAAGCTCGGCCTGGACAAGCGCGGCCACATCGCCGTCGACCCGCAGACCATGGCCACCAGCATGGAGGGGGTGTTCGCCGGCGGCGACGCCGTCAACCCCTCGACCGTGATCGAAAGCGTCGCCCAGGGGCGCAAGGCGGCCATCGCCATCGACCGCTTCTTCGGCCGCGCCGGCGCCCTGTACGACAAGCCGCGCCAGGTGGTGGCGGTGCAGTACGACGAGGAAGCCTACCTGAAGACCATCGCCCGCAAGGAGCCGCACATGGAGTCCCCGGAGCGGCGCGTCGCCCACCCGGGCCTGGAAGCCAGCCGCGGCCTGA
>DAHVOV010000343.1 GCA_027318645.1 Candidatus Aminicenantota bacterium | reverse complement strand
AGATCGCCGGCCGCCTCCCCGGCCACGGCCGCGCCTTCGCCCTGAACTACAAGGTGCCGTGGGTGCCGGTCCCCCTGCGCAAGCCCATGGGAGCGGTGGCCAGCGGCCTCCTGACCTTCAGCCGCTTCCACGTGGACGCGGCGCGGCGCCTGCGGCTGCCAGGAAAGGAACCCTGGCCGCGGCAGCTGGCCGAGCTGGACCGCTGCCTGTGCGAATGCCGCTTGCCGCTCGCCGGCGGCGGCGAGATGGTGCTCTTCAACCTGCACCTGTCGGCGTTCGACCGCGGCGGCCGCATCCGCCGGCTGCAGCTGGAGTACCTGCGGGAGCGGCTGCTGGCCGAACGGCGCCGGGGCAGCTTCGTGATCGCCGGCGGCGACTGGAACCATGGGCTCCCCGGGAGCGATCCCGAACGGTTCCGCCGGACCAGGCCCCGGCCGGCCTGGTACGTGGAGATGCCGGCCGGCTTCCCGCCCGACGGCTTCCGCTGGGCGATCGACGCCGGCCGGCCGACGGTCCGCGCCAGCTCCACCCCCTACCGCCCGGGCGAGAACTTCGTCGCCGTCATCGACGGTTTCCTGGTGTCGGACAACGTCGGCGTGCTCGGCGTGACGGTGCGCGACCTGGGGTTCGCCGACAGCGACCACAATCCGGTCATTGCCGAGTTCGTCATAAACTGAAAGTACAGAGAAGAAAAACCAATAAGTGATTAGTGATTTGTGATTCGTGATTGGTAACGGCAATAGATCGATCGATGCCGTTCCAATAACCAATCACTAATTACTAATTACTCATCGCGCGAAGCGCTAGACCTTCCTGTTGCGGCTGCTCGTCACTCGTTACTTGTCACTTGTCACTGAGTTCAATGGCCTGAGATATCGGTTGGCCATCTCGTATCCATCTTCGAAGGGACGGATCCGTCCCGGAGGGAGGAGAACATGAGAAAAACAGCCGTCATCACGGTCGCGCTGCTGGCCGGCGCCCTGGCCCTGGCCGCGGTCGACCCGCCCAAGGCCGTGCAATTGCCGCAGCCCAAGCCGCTGCCGCTCTACCGCTTCGACGTCCAGGCCATCCACGCCGTCGAGACGACCCCCTGCAAGGTCGTCTACCAGGTGCAGTACTACATTTCGTCCACCTATCCCAAGGCCTGCTTCATCGGCGCCCACGTGCCGGACCGGGCCCATGCCAACACCGGCTTCAGCTATTCGCCGGCCGGCCGCCTGCCCAACGGCGTTCCCAAGGGGCAGCGGAACTTCGCCGACAACGTCACCTTCTATATCCGCACCAACAGCCGCGTCGCCTTCGAGGGGCATTCCATCGAGGTGGAGATCTACGACGCCGACGGCACGGTCAAGGGCAGCAAGACCTTCACCTGGAACCAGGAGTGGACGCGCTTCCAGGTCCAGGGCATCCGCCGCGACGTGACGCGCAGCGATTACGTGAAATGCCAGGTGCAGTACTTCATCGACCCGACCTACGGCCTGCCCTGCTTCGTCAGCGCCTACATCCCCGACAGCGCCCACCAAAGCTCGTACTTCCATTACAACCCCGCCGGCCGGCTGCCCAACGGCGTGCCCAAGGGACAGGTCCGTTTCTCCGACAACGTCTGGTTCGAGGCCTTCTACGGGGGCGGGACGGCCTTCACCACCTCGACCATCGAGGTCGTGATCTACGAATCGGGCATCACCCGCGACTCGGCGCTGATCAACTGGGGCCAGACCTGGACGCCGACCCTGCATTGAGCCGGGGGATGCCGATGAAGCGGAGGATCCGCCGGGCGGCGGCCCGGGGCCGGATCGCGGCGCTCGCCATTCTCGTCCTGATCGCCTGGGTCGCCCCCGGGCCGGCCCGGGGGCAGGACCCGGACAAGGAGCTGGCGCGCTTTGCCGGCACCTGGAGCGGCCATGGCGCCGGCGAGGAGGTGCGCTTCCGCGACCCGAACGGCCTGCTGGTGCTGACCGTCAAGCACAAGACCGAGTTCGTCTTCGAGGCCGACCGCGAGGGCAACGTGCAGGGCGAGGGGAGCATCGAGTACAACCTAGAGCGCGACACGTCGGGGCTGGATGACCTCGTCGCCGGCGTCCATTCGCTGATGGGGCTGGCGCAGGTGCCGGGCGTGGGCGTCGAGGGCCCCCTCGGGGACGCGGCGGGCAAGATCGGCGAGCAGGCCACCGAGGTCAAGGGCGTGACCCGCATCCAGTACGACGCCCCGCACCTGAAGAACGGGCCGGAGGTGCGCCATTTCAGGTTCAGCGGGCGCGTACGGCGCGGGACGGTCCGGGACGCCCAGGGGAAGGAGAGCGGCGCCTTCCTGATCACCATCGACGAGGTGCTGAACTTCATGCGCCCGGGAGGCCAGAGCGACAACACGCTAGTCGCCGAGTACGAGGTCAACAAGATGAAGACCGAGGCCACCTTCCCCTGCTGGTCGCCCTTCATCGAGGGCGACGGCGTCGTGCGCGCGGGGCCGGGGAGCATCCACGTCGCCGAGTTCCAGCAGCAGGGCAGCCATCGCAAGGGCAAGAAGGTCTGGGAGGAATACGGCTACGTCTGGCTGGCGCGGCAGGTGGCCCCGGGCAAGTGACCTGAACAGTTGGATCGCGAGCTATCGTGACGCATGAAAGGTGAATGTACTTGGCGGACGGCCGGCGGCACAGACGTGGCCGCCGTGGCGTACGGCATACGGCAACCGCAATAACGCGATTGTTCGTAATTCGTGATTCGTGAAGGAACTTGGTCCATATCTGACGGAACGCGGTTTAAAGTGAAGGTAATCGGACGATCAGCACCTGACTAGTAATCTTAAGCACCCAAGCAAATTGGCCTTCGTTACGTCGAACGTCGAACCTCGGACATCGAACCTTACTGTGGTATTTTGAGTTCTTAGAGCTACGTCGCCCTGGGGAAAATGACCGTGAACACCGACCCCTTTCCCGGCGGGCTCTGGACGTCTATCCCCCCGCCCTGGAGCTCGACGAGCTTCTTGACGATGTACAGGCCGATGCCGGCGATCGCCTCGCCCCCGGGGGGCCGCGGGTCCGGGGACGGGAATTTCTCGAAGGCCCGATCCTGCTCCTCCCGGCTCAGGCCCGGGCCCTCATCCTCGACCTCCAGCTTCACGTAGGGGCCGTTGACGTCGACGCGCACATGGACCGCCCGTCCCGGAGGCGTGGCATGGGCGGCGCTGGCGATCAGGTTCTCGACGACCTCCTGCAGCCGTGTCTCGTCGCCGTTCACCGGGCAGTCGCCCTCGCATACGACGTCCAGGCGCTTGCCCGCCGCCTCGACCGCGGCCCGGCACCCCTCGGCCGCGCGCCGGGCCAGCTCCGCCAGGTCGACATGCCGGGACTGGACCTGGACGCCGCCGCTCTCCAGCGCCGCCGATTCGAGCAGCTGGTCGATGACCGCGAGCATGCGCTCGGCCGAGCGCTGGATCACGCCGGCATGCTGAAGCACCCGCTCCCCGTCGTCGGGGCGGCGCTGGAGGAGCTCGGCGTAGCCCTGGACGGCCTGCAGCGGGTTCTTCAGGTCCTGGGCGGCGACGCTCATCAGCTCGATCTTGAGGCGGTTGGCCAGGCGCAGCTCCTCGTTGGCGGCGTTCAGCTCGGCGTTCATCCGCCGCAGCTGCCCGGTGCGCTCGTTGACCTGCCGCTCGAGCTCGGCATTGATCAGCTGCAGCCGGCTGAAGGCGCGGCGCTCCTCGCGGGAGAACGCGACCAGGATGGCGAGCAGGTAGCCGAACACCACGAACTCGGCCAGCAGGATGCCCTGGCGGGCGCCGCGGCCGACGGCAAAGTCGTTGACGCCGGCGATGATGCCCGGGACGAAGGCCAGCACCACCAGCGCCTTGTCGCGCCAGCGCAGCGGCGCCAGCATCCCCTTGGCGACCGAGAAGCCGTAGGTGCCGAGGACGAACAGGGACATGAGCCAGTGGGCGGGCCCGTAGGCGGCGAAGTGGTAGTCGAAGCGGACGCCGAGGAACATGACCTGGAGATGGCGCACCGGCAGATGCAGGAAGCAGGGGAAGGGGATGGCCAGGGCGACGAGCAGGCCGCCGGCCAGGAAGATGCGCGGCACGCGCACGCTGTGGAAATAGATGTCATAGATGCAGTAGAACCAGAACGTCATGGCCATGATCATGGCGGCCATCTTGAGGCGATGGAAGACGAGCGCCGTGCCGGGATCGAGGTCATAGGTGAGAAGGAGCTGGAAGAAAGCGAACAGGCAACAGCCCAGGGCGGAGACGGCGAAATAGAGGAACCGGCCCCCCTGGCGCTCGAACAGCAGGTAGCGCAGGGAATAGACCAGGCTGAGGGTCAGGAAGATGGCGCTGATGAAGCTGAGAATGACCTGGAACGCGGTCATCGTCACCTCATGCCGCGCGGAGCCTGGCGTGTCCGCGCGCCCTCAAGGCCCGGATTGTAGGCGACCGGTTCCGCGAAGTCAAGGCCGGGATTGGCGCCGGGAGCGCATTGCCGTACAATGGGGCCGAGGAGGACGGAAATGAACGTCAAGAACGGATGGATCGCGGCGGGGCTGGCCCTGGCTTCGTTCCTGTCCCTGCCGGCCGCCGGGCGCGGGCGGCCGCGCGACCTGGGTGTCCGCATCGGGGTGTTGGAGCCCGGCCGCTGGAACGCCATCACCGACGTGGCCGGAGTGCTCGTCGGCCAGGTCACCCTGGTCCGCGAGCCCGGCATCCGCACCGGCGTGACGGTCATCCTGCCCCACGGCGGCAACCTGTTCCAGGGCAAGGTGCCGGCCGCCGTGTTCGTGGGCAACGGCTTCGGCAAGCTGGCCGGCTCGACCCAGGTCGTCGAGCTGGGAACCCTGGAAACGCCGATCGCCCTGACCAACACCCTGAACGTGGCCGAAGCCATGGCCGCCCTGGTCAAGCACGCGCTGGCCCAGCCGGGCAACGAGGAGGTGGGGTCGGTCAACGCCGTGGTCGGCGAGACCAACGACGGCCTGCTGAACGACATCCGCGCCCGCGCCGTGACCCAGGAGGACGTGCGCCAGGCCCTGCGCCTGGCCGCCGCGGGGCCGGTGGCGGAGGGCAACGTCGGCGCCGGCACCGGCACGGTGTGCTTCGGCTTCAAGGGCGGCATCGGCACCTCGTCGCGGGTCCTGCCGCCGCGGCTGGGCGGCTACGCCGTCGGCGTGCTGGTGCAGTCCAACTTCGGCGGCGTGCTGCGCGTCAACGGCGTCCCCGCCGGCGAGATCCTGCGCCGCCATTTCCTGCGCGAAGAGCTGGCCGCCGGCGGCGCCGACGGCTCGTGCATGATCGTCGTCGCCACCGACGCGCCGCTCCAGGCGCGCAGCCTGGAGCGCCTGGCGCGGCGGGCGATGCTGGGGCTGGCCCGCACCGGCGGCATCGCCGCCAACGGCAGCGGCGACTACGCGATCGCCTTCTCCACCGCCAAGGAGCTGCGCGTCGCTGCCAACGGCGGGACCGCGCCGCTGTCCCGACCCGAGCTCCCGGCCGAGGCGCTGTCGCCTCTCTTCCTGGCCGTCATCGAGGCCAGCGAGGAGGCCATCCTGAACTCGCTCTTCCAGGCCGAGGCCATGACCGGGTTCCGCGGCCGCCGGGTGGAGGCGTTGCCCGTAGAGCGGATATTGCCCTTGTTGCTCAAGGTCCAGCAGATGAGCTCAGGGAAGAGTGAGGGAAGACAGAGGGAAGAATGAGGGATGAGAGAGTGGGAAAAGCCTTCTTAAGTGTTAGTGTTAGTGTTAGCAACGGCCATGAAACGAAGCTATAAAAGGAAAAAGTAGGAAAAGACAGGACTTCTTTCCCCCTCTGACGTCCCTTTATCTTCCCTGGGGCGATGCGTTCTGCTTCGCCGAACGCCGCATGCCGGGAACTCCGCCCGCTATTTGTGGTGCTTTTTCGCCTCCGCCCGTTCGGCCGCGGCCTTGGTCCTGTGGACCGTGCCGGCCGGATGGTTGGGCGGGGAATAGATCGTGTACAGCTTCAGCTTCGCGGTCTTTGAGGCGTTGATCACGTTGTGGAACGTGCCCGCCGGCACGATGAGCGCGTCGCCGTTCTTGACGCGGCGCTTCTCCCGGTTGCGGAAGACGAATACGGCCTCGCCCCTCTCGATGCGGAAGAACTGGTCGACCTTCTTGTGCACCTCGTTGCCGATCTCTTCGCCGGGCCGCAGGCACATCACCACCAGCTGGGCATGCCGGCCGGTGAACAGCACCTTGCGGAAGTAGTCGTTCTTCAGCGTCGCCTTCTCGATCGCGACCGCGTATCCTGTCATCCTGCACCTCCTTGGGGATCCCGCGGGATATGATGGGCCGCGACCGGGGCAAAGTCAAGGCCGGCGGCAAGGCGATCAGCGGCCGCCAAGACTCAGCGACCAGTAGCCAGAAGCACAGGGATCGTCTATCGAAAATCGTAATTCGAAACAGCGCTCGAGCGAGCGGTCGTTATGCATTATGCAGAATCACAGGCGAGCAACAGCAGGAGAACGATCCATCGTGATGCGTGATCTGGCATTCGCAACGGCATGGAGATGATCCGTTTCTGCAGGCCATT
>DAHVOV010000335.1 GCA_027318645.1 Candidatus Aminicenantota bacterium | reverse complement strand
ACGTGGTACGTGGAACCTCGACGGGCTGAGAGGTTTTCCTGGAAAGCCGCAAGTGGAACCTCGACGGACTGGAAGGTTTTTAGTTGCTGAAATGGTGTAGGGTATGTGGAACCTATGGCTTCGCCGTCAGAACATTTCGATCAGCATGTTCTTGAGCTGCTTGACCTGGTCGCGCAGGACGGCGGCGTTCTTGAAGTCCAGGGCCTCGGCCCTCTTGCGCATGGCCGCCTCCAGCCTGGCGACCTCCTTCTCCAGCGCCTCGCGGCTGCGGAACTCCTTCGCGACCGGCTCCTCGTCCCGGCGCAGCCAGTAGTCGTCGTCGTTGAAGCCGCGGATGGGGGAGCGCACCGAGGCCGGGCGGATGCCGTGCTCGCGGTTGTAGGCGAGCTGGTAGCTTCGCCGCCGCTCCGACTCGGCGATGGCCCGGCGCACCGAGTCGACCATGGCGTCGACGTAGAGGATGACCTTGCCGTCGATGTGGCGGGCGGCGCGGCCGAAGGTCTGGATCAGCGCCGTCTCCGAGCGCAGGAACCCCTCCTTGTCGGCGTCGAGGATGATCACCCGCGACACCTCGGGGAGATCGAGCCCCTCGCGCAGCAGGTTGATGCCGATCAGCACGTCGAACTCACCCTGGCGCAGCTTCTGGATCAGCTTCACCCGGTCGAGGGCCTTGACCTCGGCGTGCATGTAGGCGCAGCGCACTCCCTGCAGCGTGAGGTAGTCGGCGAGTTTCTCCGCCATCTTCTTGGTCAGGGTGGTGACCAGCACGCGACCCGAAGGCGCCCCCTGGGGCGGAGCCGCTGCCGCGCGGGGCGGGGCGACGGAACGGCGGCGGGATGCCCCTTTCCCCGCCGCGGCCAGGGGAGCGGCCTTCGGCGCGGCAGGCGCGGTGACGGCGCGGATCTCCTCCAGCATGTCCCGGACCGGGTCGGCGACGGTCCGGACCTCGATCTCGGGATCGACCAGGCCGGTGGGCCGGACCAGCAGCGAGGTCACCCGCTCCCCGGCCTCGGCGATCTCGAAGCGGGCCGGGGTGGCGGAGACGTAGAGGACGTTGCCCAGGCGCTGGGAGACCTCGCTGAAGTTCAGCGGCCGGTTGTCCAGCGCCGAGGGCAGGCGGAAGCCGAACTCCACCAGCTTCTCCTTGCGCGAGCGGTCGCCGCCGTACATGCCGTTGAGCTGGGGCAGCGAAACGTGCGACTCGTCGATGATGGCCAGGTAGTCGCGCGGGAAGAAGTCGAGCAGGGTATAGGGGGCCTCGCCGGGACGCCGGCCGGTGAGGTACAGGGAATAGTTCTCGATGCCCGGACAGTGGCCGAACTGCTCCAGCATCTCCAGGTCGTAGCGCGTGCGCTGCTCCAGGCGCTCGGCCAGGTCGGGCTTGCCCTGGCGGCGGAAGAACTCTAGGCGGCCGGCCAGCTCGGCGCGGATGCCGGCAACGGCGCGGGCGATGCGCTCGCCGCGATAGAAGAAATAGTTCACCGGGTAGACGACGGCCTGGCCCCTGGCAGCAAGCGGTGCCGCCGTGAGGGCGTCGAAGAACTCGATGCGCTCCAGGCGCCCGCCGCCGAGGACGAAGCGCATCGGATTCTCCTCGCTGGTGGGGAAGATCTCGACGGCGGCGCCGCGGACGCGGAACTCGCCGCTCGCCAGCAGCCCGTGGCTGCGCCGGTAGCCCAGGGCGACGAAGCGCGCCAGGAGCTCGTCGCGGTCCTGCGCCTCGCCGGGGGCCAGCGCCAGGCGCTGCTCGCGGAAGT
>DAHVOV010000332.1 GCA_027318645.1 Candidatus Aminicenantota bacterium | reverse complement strand
CCGTCCTCGGCCACGCGCATGCGCTTCTCCTTCTCGAAGTGGAAGGGCTTGCTGACCACGGCCACGGTGAGGATGCCCATGGTGGAGGCGTGGTTGGCGATGACCGGCGAGGCGCCGGTGCCGGTGCCGCCGCCCATGCCGGCGGTGATGAAGACCATGTGCGCGCCCTCCAGCACCTCCATGAGCGGCCCGGTGTCCTCCAGCGCCGCCTGCTCGCCGATCTCGGGGTTCGAGCCGGCGCCCAGGCCCTTGGTGATCTTGTCGCCGATCTGCAGGCGCAGGGCGGGGGAGGCGATGGTCGACAGCACCTGCAGGTCGGTGTTGACGGCGACGAACTCCACCCCCTTGAGGTCCTCCTCGATCATGCGGTTGACCGCGTTGCCGCCGGCGCCGCCGACGCCGATGACCTTGAGCACCGCGCCGCGCTTCTTCTCGCGTCCGAACGTGATCTTGATGTCGTCGTCCATGCTCCCTCCTAGATGCCGAAGTAGTCCTTGAATTTCTGCACGACGTTCTTCGGCTTGTTGCGGATATATCCCTTGTCCTTCATGTCGGCGAAGCCGTACTTGATCAGCCCCACCGCCGTGGCGAAGTCGGGCGTGTTCACCTTGTCGATCAGGCCGCCGACGCCGTGGGGATAGCCGATGCGCACCGGGATCGAGAAGATGCCGTCGGCCACGTCCAGGATGCCGTCGAGCAGCGCCGTGCCGCCGCTGATCACCACGCCGGCGTTGATCGAGTTCTGCAGCCCCTCCTTCTCGATCTCGGCCTTGACCATCTCGAAGATCTCGTAGGCCCGCGGCTTGAGGATGTTCATCAGGATGGAGGTGGAGATCTGCCGCGGCTTCTTGCTGCTGATCGCCGGCACCTCGATGGTCTCGTCCTTCAGGTTGGGGTCCATGGCGCAGCCGTAGCGGCGCTTGATCTTCTCGGCGCGGTCGATGGCCGTGCGGATGCCGATGGACAGGTCGGTGGTGAAGTTGTCGCCGCCCAGCGGGATGGTGCCCGAGTAGCTGATCGACCCCTTCTCGAAGACGGCGATGTCGGTGGTGCCGCCGCCGATGTCGATGGAGAGCACGCCGAGCTCCCGCTCGTCGGCGGTCAGCACCGCCTCGGCGGTGGCGATGTGCGACAGCACCGTGCCCAGAACGTTGACCTTGGCCTTCTTCAGGCACAGCAGCAGGTTCTTGGTGGCGGTCAGCGAGCCGGTGATGATGTGGATGTAGACGTCGAGGTTGCTGCCGACCATGCCCACCGGGTTCTTGATGCCGTCCTGGGAGTCGACGATGTACTCCTGGGGCAGGACATGCAGCACGGCGCGGTCGGCCGGCAGCATGATGGCGCTGGCGTGGGTGATGGCCCGCTCCAGGTCCTCGCGGGTGATCTCCTTGCTGCGGCCGGTGATGTTGATGCTGCCCTTGGCGTTGATGCTCTGCACGTGCTTGCCGGAGATGTTGACGTAGGCCGACTCGATCATCACCCCGGCGGTCAGCTCGGCGTCCTTGATCGACTTCTTGATGTCCTCGACCGTCCCCTCCATGTTGACGATGTTGCCCTTGCGCAGGCCGCGCGACTCGGCCACGCCGTAGCCGATGATCTCCACGTCCTCCTTGTCGCCGTCCGCCTTGATCTGCGCGATCAGCGTGCAGATCTTCTTGGTGCCGATGTCGATGCCGACCAGGTAATTGCTCTTCATGGCTCCCCCCGCTGTGCCTCGTCCCCTTCGATGTAGATGCGCCCGGGAATGCGCAGGTCCACGCGGCGCACGGCGCCCAGCGCCGCCAGGCGGCCGCGGACGCGCAGGTAGCGGGCGATGCGGCCGGCGAAGTCCTCCTCGCCGGGATAGAAGACCTCGGGCGCCTCGCGCAGCTTCAGCTCGATGCCGCGCGGCTCGCTCCAGGTCACGTACTCGATGCGCCCCGCCAGCGGCCGCAGCTCGCGCGAGCAGGCGGTGACGGCCGCGCGCGCGGCCGCGTCGCCGCGCAGCTCCACCAGGCCGGGCGCCGGCTGCTCCTGGCGCCCCAGCTCCCGCCCCGTCTCGTCGAGCAGGCGGTAGCCGGCGCCGTCCCCGGACTGGTACAGGGGGCGGCGCAGGGCGAACTCCACGTCCAGCGTGTCGGGCAGGACGCGGCGGATGGAGACGCCGGCCACCTCCGGCACGCGCAGCAGGTCGGCCTGCAGCCCCTTCAGGTCCATGGCCAGGATGTTGCCGCCGTGGCGGCGCAGGATGGCCGCCACCTGCGCGCCGGCGTACACCGGCCGGTGCTGCAGGCGGAAGCGGCGCACCTGCAGGGCCGGGCAGGTGAGGGCGTAGCCCGCCGCCCGGCTGACGGCCAGGGCCGCCAGCAGCGCCGCGGCCAGCAGCAGCAGCAGGTGCACGCCGCGCACCTGGATGAGGCGGATCTTCTTCTCGCGGGCGACCGTGAGGTTGTTGCTCTTGCGGAAGAACTCGGCCTCGAACTTCAGCGAGCCGCCCATGCCGTCCTTCATGGCCTGCCGCCCTCCAGCTCGGCGGCGAACTCGTGGGCCAGGCGGGTGAGGTTGCCCGCCGACAGGAACACCAGGCCGTCCCCCGGCCGCAGCTCCGCGCGCAGGAACTCGCGGATGCGCTCGAAGGAGTCCAGCAGCTGCACGTTCTCCTGGCCGGCGGCGCGCACGGCGTCGGCCAGCGCCCGGCTGCTGACGCCGGCGATCTCCGCCTGGTTGGCGGTATAGAGCGGGGCGATGACCAGCACGTCGGCCAGGCGGAAGGCGGTGGCGAAGGAGCGCATCAGCCGCTGCAGGCGGGTGAAGCGGTGGGGCTGGAACACGGCCAGCAGCCGCCGGCGCCGCGCGCCGCGCAGCATGCGCAGCGTGGCCTTGATCTCGCTGGGGTGGTGGGCGTAGTCGTCGACGACCAGGTACTCGGCGCCGGCGTGCAGCACCTGGAAGCGCCGCTCGGGCAGGGCGAAGCGCTCCAGGCTGGCGCGGACGGTCTCCAGGCCGACCCCCACCTCCAGGGCGGCGGCGATGGCTGCCAGCGAGTTGGCCACGTTGTGGCGGCCGCCGACGCCCAGGCGCACGCGGCCGGCCGGGCGGCCGCGCAGCTCGAGGTCGTAGGCGGCGGCGAAGGCGTCGGCGCGCGGCCGCACGGCGCGCACGTCGCAGCCGGCGGCGAAGCCGTAGGGGATGACCTTCTTGCGCAGCTGCGGCAGGATGCGGCGCAGGCGGGCGTCGTCGCGGTTGAGCACCACCGCGCCGTAGAACGGCACCTTGTCGGCGAACTGGCGGAAGGCCTGGACCAGCCGGCCCATGCTGCCGTAGAACTCCAGGTGGTCGTTCTCGACGTTGGTCACCACGGCGATGGTGGGGAACAGCTTGAGGAAGCTGCCGTCCGACTCGTCGGCCTCGGCCACCAGGTAGCGCGAGGAGCCCAGCTTGGCGCCGCTGCCCTCGACCTTGAGCCGGCCGCCGACCACGTAGGTCGGGTCCATGCCGGCCTGGGTGAGGATGGCGGCCAGCATCGAGGTGGTGGTGGTCTTGCCGTGCGTGCCGGCCACCGCCAGGGAGAACTTCATGCGCATCAGCTGGCCAGCATCTCCGCGCGCGGGATGACCGGCAGCTTGCGGCGCAGCGCCTCCAGCACCTCGACGTTGTCCTCGGTGACGGCGCTGGAGTAGACCAGCGCCTCGGCGTCGCCGAGGTTCGCCGCGGCGTGGCCGATGGCGATGCGCATGCCGAGCCCGCGCAGGCGGCGCACGGTGTCGTTCTCGGCGAGGTCCGAGCCGCTGACCCGGAAGCCCATGTTATGCAGCACCTCGGCGATGCCCGACATGCCCGAGCCGCCGATGCCGGCGAAGTGGATCTTCTTGATGGGGCTGCTTTCGATCATATGGTGAACACCACTTTGCGCTGGCGCGAGACGTTGAGCACGATGCCGGTCACGATCAGGCTGCCGAGCAGCGAGGTCCCGCCCGAGGAGATGAAGGGCAGGGGGATGCCCTTGGTGGGGAACAGGCCGACGGCCACCGAGATGTTCATCAGCGACTGGAAGACGATCAGCGCCACCAGGCCGGTGACCAGCAGGTAGGTGTGCGGGTTGTCGGACTGGCGGGCGATGACCATGCCGCGCAGGAAGTACAGGACGAAGAGGGCGATGACCGCCAGGGCGCCGAAGAACCCCAGCTCCTCGGCGATGATGGCGAAGATGAAGTCGGAGTAGGCGTAGGGCAGGAAGAAGAGCTTCTGGGTGGAGTTGCCGATGCCCTGGCCGAACAGGCCGCCGGAGCCGATGGCGTAGGTCGACTGCGTGGCCTGGAAGCCCTGGGTGCTGGCGTAGAGCTCGGGGTTGAGGAAGCTGCGGATGCGCTCCTGGCGCATGGGGTCGCCGCGCACCAGCAGCACCAGCAGCGGCGCCAGCAGCAGCAGGGACATGGCGAAGTACTTGAGGCGCAGGCCGGCGACGAACAGCATGACCATGGTGACGGCGCCGATGAGCACGAAGCTGCCGAAGTCGGGCTCCTTGAGGATCAGCCCCTCCATGAAGGCCACGGGCAGCAGCAGCAGCCCCAGCCCCTTCAGGTTGTGGATGTCGGTCTCGCGGCGGCTCAGCATCATGGCCAGGTAGAGCACCAGGGCGATCTTGGCGAACTCCGAGGGCTGCAGCGACAGGCCGGCGACGCGGATCCAGCGGCTGGTGCCGTTGACCTTCTCGAAGAAGAACACCAGCGACAGGCCGGTGAAGGCCAGGGCCATGGCGGCCATGACCAGCCGCGGGTTCAGGTAGAACGGCGAGCGGAAGAGGATCAGCGCCGCGAACACCAGCAGGCCCAGTACCAGGTACACCAGCTGCTTGTTGAGGAAGTGCAGGCTGTCGCCGTACTTCTCGCGGGCGATGACCGGCGTGGTGCTGAAGATCATCAGGAAGCCGATGGCGATCAGCAGCAGCGAGACGGCGAGCAGCGTGCGGTCGATGCCGCTGGGCTTAACCATGCTCCCCCTCCCGTTGCCGCAGCCGGCGCACCTCCTCCTTGAAGACCTCGCCGCGCTGCTCGAAGTTGGCGAACATGTCGAAGCTGGCGCAGGCCGGCGCCAGCAGCACCGTGCCGCCGGCGGCGCGCAGCTCGGCGTAGCCGCTGGACACGGCCTCGGCCAGGTCGCGGACGAAGGCCAGCCTCTCGCCCAGCCCCTGCAGCTGGGCGGCGATGACCGGCGCCGCCTTGCCCAGCAGCAGCACGCGCTGCGCCCGCTGCCGCAGCGGCTCCAGCAGGGCGCGGAAGTCGCCGCCCTTGTCCTTGCCGCCCAGGATGACCACCAGCCCGCCCGCGATGCCGGCGATGGACTTCAGCGCCGCGTCGACGTTGGTGGCCTTGGAGTCGTTGATGAACTCGACGCCGCCCACGCGACCCGCCGATTCCATGCGGTGCGCCAGGCCGCGGAAGGAGGGCAGCCCGGCCGCGATGGCGCCGGCGTCCAGCCCGGCGGCGCGGCAGGCCAGGGCGGCGGCCATGATGTTCTCCAGGTTGTGCAGGCCGCGCAGCGGGTTGCCCTCCAGGGAGACGCGCTCGCGGCCACGGCCCAGGTCCAGCGCCACGCCGCCCGCCTCGAGCCAGGCGCCGGCGCGGCCGGGGCCCAGCGGGCCCGAGGAGGAGAACCACAGCGGCCGGCCGCGGCCGAGTCGGCCGGCGTCGGCCAGTCGCGGGTCGTCGGCGTTGAGCACCATCCAGTCGCCGGGGCCCTGGTTGCGGAAGATGTTGCGCTTGGCCGCGGCGTAGGCCTCCAGCGAGGGATAGCGGTCGAGGTGGTCGGGGGTGATGTTGAGCAGCGCCGCCACCTCGGGGCGGAAGCGGACGATCTCCTCCAGCTGGAAGCTGGAAAGCTCCAGCACCACCCAGGAGCCGTCGGCGACGGCCTCGACCTCGGCGATCAGCGGCACGCCGATGTTGCCGGCCAGGCGGCTGGGGACGCCGGCGTGGGCCAGCAGGTGCTGCACCAGGCTGACGGTGGTGGACTTGCCGTTGCTGCCGGTGACGGCGATGGCCCGCGCCCGCACCTGGCGGAAGGCGAACTCGATCTCGGAGATGACCTCGGCGCCGCTCGCGCGCAGGGCGGCGAAGCGCGGCGCCCGGCCGTCGAAGCCCGGGCTCATGATGACCCGGCCGCAGCCGGCGAGCTCGGCGAAGCGCTCGCTGCCGGTCAGGAAGCGCACGCCCCGGCGCTCGAAGCCGGCCCGGCGCTCGTCGCCGGCGGCGATGGCGTCGTCGTTGAAGAGCAGCAGCGGCGTGCCCGGCTCGCGGCGCAGCAGGAACTCCAGCACCGCCTGGCCGCTGCGGCCGAACCCCAGCACGGCGACGCTGCGCTTATCCACGGGTGAGCTCCGCGATGGCCTTTTCCAGGGCCACGCCCCGCGACCCCTTGAACAACAGCACCGCCTCGCGCTGCGGGTCCAGCTGCGCGCGCAGCCAGGCGCCGGCGGAGGGCGCGTCGGCGAAGCAGGCGATGCGCCGCGCCGGGAAGCCGGCCCGGCGGGCGGCGGCGGCGATGGCCTCGGCGCGGCGGCCGACGGCCAGCAGCCTTTCGAAGCGCAGCCCGGCGAAGAAGCGGCCGGCCTGGCGGTGGAAGGCCGCTTCGCCGGCGCCGAGCTCCAGCATGTCGCCCAGCACGGCCGTCTTGGCGCGCGGGAACTCGCGATCCACCCAGGCCAGGGTGCGCTTCAGCGCCTCGGGGTTGGAATTGTAGGTCTCGTCGACGATCGTCCAGCGGCCGTGGCGGCGGAACTGGCCGCGGCCGGCCACGGCGGCCAGCCCGGGCAGCGCCTGGCGGATCTCGTCGTGCTTCATGCCCAGCTGGCGCGCGGCCAGGATGGCGGCGAACAGGTTTTCCGCCTGCGTGCGGCTGACCAGCGGCGCCGTGAACTCCTCGCGGATGCCGAAGAAGGAGATGCGCAGGCGGCTGCCGTCGCCCTCGCGCGTCACCCGCTCCAGAACCACGTCGTTGCCCCGCGGCCGCTGGCCGAAGAAGAGGATCTGGCCGCGCCGGCCGCGCACTGCCCGGCGCAGGACCGGCAGGTCGCCGTTGACCAGGGCGCAGCCGTCGGCGCCGAGGTGGTTGAGGATCTCGGCCTTGGCCCGGGCGGCATTGGCCACCGTCTTGAGGAACTCCAGGTGCACCGGGAAGACGTTGAGCAGCACGGCGACGTCGGGGCGCAGGATGGCGGCCAGGCGGTCGATCTCGCCGATGCCCGGGTCGCTCATGGCCAGCTCGAACACCGCCGCCTGCTCGCGGCCGCCCAGGCGCAGCAGCGAGAAGGGCAGGCCGATCCAGTTGTTCCAGTTCTGCGGCGAGCGGAAGCTGCGCCGGCGGGCCGACAGGATGCGGTGCAGGAACTCCTTGGTGGTGGTCTTGCCGGCGCTGCCGGTGACGCCGACGAACTTGACCGCGCGCAGCCGGTCGCGCACGCGGGCGGCCAGGTCCTGGGCGGCGCGCAGCGGGTCCGCGACGCGCAGCAGCGGCAGCGTGCGCCCGGCGGCGGCGAACTCGCGCCGCAGCGCGGCGGCGGCGAAGTCGCGGCGCACCACGGCGGCGGCGCCGGGGAAGGCGCGCAGGTCGCGCAGGTGGTCGTGGCCGTCGCCGCCGGGGGCGCGCAGCGCGAAGAACAGCGAGCCCGGCCTCAGGGCGCGGGTGTCGAACTGGAAGTCGGCGAACGCCGGCGCGGCGCCGGAGCGCGGCTCCCAGGCGCCGCCCACGGCGGCGGCGATCTCGTCGCGGCTCAGCTCAGGCATGGCCCTGCCCCAGCGTTTCGCGCACCACCTCGAAATCGTCGAAGTGGACGGTGCGGTCGCGGAAGATCTGGTAGTCCTCGTGCCCCTTGCCGGCGATCAGCACCACGTCGCCGGGGCCGGCCATGCCCAGGGCCAGGCGGATGGCCGCCCGGCGGTCGGGCTCGGTGCGGTAGGAGGTGAAGCCGGGGTCGAAGCCGGCGGTGATGTCGGCGATGATCGCCAGCGGGTCCTCCTGGCGCGGGTTGTCGCTGGTCACCACCACCTGGTCGGCGTGGCGGCAGGCGACGCGGGCCATGCGCGGCCGCTTGGTCTTGTCGCGCGAGCCGCCGGCGCCGAAGACCAGGATCAGCCGGCCGCGGGCGATCTCGCGGAAGGCCTTCAGCAGGTTCTCCAGGGCGTCGTCGGTATGGGCGTAGTCCACCACCACCAGGAAGTCGCCGGCGTGGGCGATGCTGGCCCGGCCCTTGACCGGCTGGAAGGCGGCCAGGGCGGCGGCGATGGCGTCGGCGCCGGCGCCCCGCACCAGGGCGGCGCTGGCCGCGGCCATGATGTTCATCAGGTTGAAGCGCCCCAGCAGCCGGCTCTGGAACTCGATCTTGCCGCGCGGCGTCTGCAGCACGCCGCGGGTGCCCTCGGGGCCGAAGGCGTGCTTCAGCGGCCGGATGTCGGCCTGCTCCGCGAAGCCGAAGGTGACGTAGCGGCAGTTCAGCTCGCGGATGATGCGCGGCCCCATGGCGTCGTCGCCGTTGATGATCGCCCAGTGGTCGCTGCCCAGGCGGCGGAAGAGCGAGAGCTTGGCCTCGAAGTAGCTCTCCATGGTGCCGTGGAAATCGAGGTGGTCGCCGGAGAAGGAGGTGAACACCGCCTGCGAAAAGGCGACGTCGTCGACGCGGTGCAGGCTGAGCGAGGCCGACGAGACCTCCATGGCCAGGCTGGTGCAGCCGGCGCGCAGGGCGGCGGCCATGAAGGCGAACAGCTCGGGCGCCTCGGGCGTGGTGAGCTTCACCGGCCAGTCCGTGCCGGCGAAGTTCATGCCCAGCGTGCCGGCGGCGGCCACGGCGCCCGCTCCGCCGAGCAGCGCCTGGATCAAGGCGACGGTGGTCGTCTTGCCGTTGGTGCCGGTGACGCCGATCACCTGCAGCCGGCGCGAGGGATCGTCATGGAAGCGGCTGGCGATGGCGCTCAGCGCCCGGCGGTCGTTCTTCACCTGCACCCAGGTGACGTTCGCGAACCCGGGCGCGGGCGGGTGCACCGAGACGACGGCCGCGGCGCCGCGCGAGACGGCGTCGGCGACGAAGTCCGCGCCGTCGCGCTGGAAGCCCTTGATGGCGACGTAGCAGGAGCCGGGGACGACCTGGCGCGAGTCGTAGGTGACGCCGTGGATGGGGACGCGCAGGTCGCCGCGCCAGGCCAGGGATTCCTGCTTGCCGAGGAGCTCGTCGAGGCGCTTCACAGGCGGACGCCTCCCGGCGGCGGCGAGTCGGGGAAGATGCCCAGGTGCAGCATGGCCTTCTCGGCGATGGCGCGGAACAGCGGCGCGGCCACGTCGCCGCCGAAGTGCAGCCCCTCCGGCTCGTCGATCATCACGAACATGGTCAGCCGCGGGTCGGCGGCCGGGAAGAAGCCGCCGAACGAGGAGACGTAGCTCCCGGCGTAGCGGCCGGTCTTGATCTTGTGGGCGGTGCCGGTCTTGCCGGCGATCTCCAGCCCCTCGATGGCCGCCTTGCTGCCCGTGCCGCGGCGCACGACCGCGGACATGATCTCGGCCAGCTGCTCGCTGCAGCCGGCGGCCAGGGCGCGCTCGGGCGGCGGCAGCGGCTCGTCGCGCAGGATGAGCGGGCGCAGGCGCAGCCCACCCGACGCCGGCACGTTGAAGGCCACGGCCATCTGCAGCGGCGTCACCGCGATCTCGTAGCCGAAGGAGAGGAAGGCCAGCGAGACGCCGCTCCAGTCCGCGGGCGGGTGCAGGATGCCGTTCTCCTCGGCCGGCAGGCGGATGCCCGTGCGCCGGCCGAAGCCGAAGCGGCGGATGGTGTCGTAGTAGCGCTCGCCGCCCAGGCGCAGGCCGACCTGCGCCGCGCCGATGTTGCTCGACTGCACGATGATGTCGTCGAAGGAGAGGCGGGCGAAGGGATGGACGTCGGTGATGCGGCGGTCGCGCACGGCGAAGACGCCGTCGTGGCAGTCGAACGTCTCCTGGCGGCCGCAGGCGCGGTGCTCCAGCGCCGACGCCGCCAGCACCACCTTGAAGGTCGAGCCGGGGTCGTAGAGGAAGGAGATGGCCTTGTTGCGCAGCACCGCCGGCGCGGTGCTCCAGATCGCCTCCGGGTCATAGCTCGGGCAGGAGGCCATGGCCAGCACCTCGCCGCTGCGGCTGTCCAGCATGATCACGGCGCCGCCGTCGGCGCCGTGGGCCTCGACGGCGGCGGCCAGCTCGCGCTCGACGATGAACTGCAGCGGCGCCGAGAGGCTCAAGTGCACGTCGCGCCCCGGCACCGGCTGCTGCAGGTACTTGAACTGGAAGATGCGCTTGCGGGCGTCGATGAGCACCTTCAGCCGGCCGCCGCGCCCCTTGATCTCGGGGTCGAGGCTGGTCTCGATGCCGCCCAGCGCCTGCTCGTCGATGCCCACGCCGCCGAGGACGTGGGCGGCCAGGGTGCCCTGCGGGTAGACGCGGCGGTATTCGTCGAGGAAGTCGACCGTTCCGGCGGCGGCGGCGTCCTCGGCCAGCGGCCGGACGCGCAGGTACTCCTCGTCGGTCAGCTTGCGCTTCAGCCAGACGAACTTCTCGCCGCGGCGGATGCGCCGGGCGATGGCGGCGCGCTGCACGCCCGACAGCGGCAGCCGCTGGTGGAAGCGCTGCAGCACGACCAGCGAGTGGGCCGCGTCCTTGTTGCTGATGAAGGCCGACTTGGACTGCAGCGAGATGGCCAGGATCTCGCCGTGGCGGTCGGTGATGGTGCCGCGCTTGGAGTGCAGCTCCTCGACGCGGTTCGTCTGCGCCCTGATCTTGGCCATGTAGGTGGTGTAGCCCAGCACCTGCAGGCCGAACAGGCGCAGGACGATGGCCAGCACCCAGGCCAGCAGGACGAGGGAGAGGACGAGGAAGCGCTTCTTCCCCTGGCGGTTAGCGACCATCGTCCGCCTCCGCGATCTTCACGATCTGGCCGGGCTGCGGGTACTGGTAGCCCAGCTCCTCGCGGGCGACGCGCTCGATGCGCTCCAGGCTGAGCAGGCCGGCGCGCTGCGCCCGCAGCGCGTCGATCTCCAGGTGCAGGCGCGCCTCCTGGCGCAGCAGCTCGTGCTGGCGGTAGCCCAGGTCGACGTTCATCAGGTTCAGGCTGGAGTAGGTGAACAGCACCAGGAAGATGAAGAAGGCCAGCACGGCCAGGCGCAGGACGGAGCGGCTGCGGGGGCGCTTCATGCCACCTCCAGCGCGCGCAGCTTGGCCGAGCGCGAGGCCAGGTTCTCGGCGACCTCGCCGGCGCCGGGCCGGCCGGGGAAGGGGCGCAGCAGCACGGCGCGCTCCCGGCGCTTCATCTCCTGGAAGGCGCGCTTGACCAGCCGGTCCTCCAGCGAGTGATAGGTGAGGAAGGCCACGCGGCTGCCCGCCGGCAGCTGAGCGGGGATGCGTTCCAGCCAGGACGCCAGGCCGTCGAGCTCGCGGTTGACCGCGATGCGCAGGGCCTGGAAGACCTGGGCGGCGGGATGGACGCTGCCGGCCCGCGGCCGCCAGTGCGTCAGGCCCTCGACCAGCCGCCGCAGCTCGCCGGTCGTGCGCCAGGGGGCGAAGAGGCGCTTCTCGACGACGGCCTTGGCCAGCCGCCGGGAATACAGCACCTCGCCGTAGCGCGCGAACAGGTCGGCCAGCCGCTCCTCGCCCCAGCCGTTGAGCACGTCGGCGGCGGTCTCGCCGCCGGCGGCGGGGTCCTTGCGCATGTCCAGCGGCCCCTCCAGGCTGTGGGCGAAGCCGCGCCGGCCGTCCTTCAGCTGCACCATGGAGATGCCGGGGTCGACCAGGACGCCGGAGACACCCAGCTTTTTGCAGTCGAGCTCGTCGAACAGCGAGAGGTAGCTGCCGTGGCGGAATTCCACGCGCGCGGCGAAGCCGGCCAGGGTGGCGCGGGCCAGCTCCAGGCTCTCCTCGTCCTGGTCCAGCGCGATCAGGCGCGCCTGGGGAAAGGCGCTGAGGATGCGGTGGCTGTGGCCGCCGCCGCCCACGGTGCAATCGACGAACAGCTTCTTGGCGGTCCCGGCGAAGACCTCCAGCACCTCATTACTCATGACGGGGTAGTGCCGGAAGTTCATTGAGCAACCTCGAGACGCGGTGCAGCTTCTCGTCGGTGAACTGCCCCCCCATGTAGCGCGCCTCGAACACCTCCTTGTTCCAGATCACCAGGTGGTCGATCTTGCCCAGGATCAGCAGGGCGCTCTCCAGCTTGCTGGCGGCGCGCAGGTCGGCGGGGATGAGGACGCGGCCCTTGGGATCGATCTCGGTCTCGGTGCCCCAGTAGCTGCTGCGGCTGACGTACTCCTCCAGCTCGGGGTCGCGCATGGGGGTGGCGGCGATCTTGCGCTCGATCTCCTGCCACACGGGCATGGGGTAGAAGAGGATGTGGTCGCCGTTGAGCGAGGTCAGGTAGACCTCGCGGCCGAAGCCCTGCTCCAATACGGCGAGGTATTTGGCGGGGATTTTCACCCGGCCGCGATCGTCGATCGTGGCGATGTAGCTGCCCCGGAAACGCTCAATCATCCCATTTTGTCCCATTTTCGCCCACATAATAATATATACAAATATAGCTTGTCAAGAAAAAATTGCCAAAAAAAATTTCCGAAAAACCGTATTGACACACTACATTTAGCGCCTTATAATCAGCCGGCAACTAGACTTATAGGATGAGGAGCACCGAATGGAGAACTTTCCCGAGAACGCACTGAAGATCCTGCGCGCCCGCTATTTCAAGAAGGACGAGAACGGAAAGCTGGTGGAAACCAAGCCTTCGGAGCTCTTCCGCCGCGTCTGCCGCTTCATCGCCATGGCCGAGAAGGGCGAGGCCGCCCGCAAGCGCTGGGAGGAGGAGTTCTTCCAGGCCATGATGCGCAAGGACTTCATGCCCAACTCGCCGACCCTGACCGGCGCCGGCCGCGACATGTGCCTGTCGGCCTGCTTCGTGCTGCCCATCGAGGACTCGCTCGACGGCATCTTCGAGACGGTGAAGAACGCCGCCCTGGTCCACAAGGAGGGGGGCGGCACCGGCTTCGACTTCTCGCGCATCCGCCCGGCGGGCAGCTTCGTGCGCAAGACCCAGGGCATCGCCTCGGGCCCGGTCTCCTTCCTGAGGGTGATCGACGCCGGCACCGAGGCGGTCAAGCAGGGCGGCACCCGCCGCGGCGCCAACATGGGGGTGCTGCGCGTCGACCACCCCGACATCCGCCATTTCATCACCATGAAGCGCGACGGCGTCACGGCGCAGAACTTCAACATCTCGGTGGCCGTCACCGACGCCTTCATCCGCGCCCTCCAGGACCAGACCGCCTACGACCTGGTCAACCCCATGGACGGCTCGCTGGCCGGCCAGGCCAGCGCCCAGGAGGTCTTCGACCTGATCGTCGACTCGGCCTGGAGCAACGGCGACCCCGGCCTGATCTTCATCGACCAGGTCAACCGCCTGAACCCCACCGCCGCCCAGGGCCCGATCCGCGCCACCAACCCCTGCGGCGAGCAGCCGCTCCACGACTACGAGGCCTGCAACCTCGGCTCGATCAACCTGCTGAACATGCACGACGCCGGCGACCCCGACGGCGTCGACTGGAAGCGCTTCCGCGCGATCATCCAGCTGGGCGTGCGCTTCCTCGACGACGTCATCGACGTCAACCTCTACCCGCTGGAGAAGATCGACCGCATGGCCAAGGCCAACCGCCGCATCGGGCTGGGCGTCATGGGCTTCGCCGACCTGCTCATCCGCCGCGGCATCCCCTATTCCAGCGAGGAGGCCCGCGCCCTGGGCCGCAAGATCATCTCCTTCATGCGCGAGGAGGCGGTCGCCGCCTCGCGGCGGCTGGCCGAGGAGCGCGGCAGCTTCCCCAACATCGAGAAGTCGGTCTACCAGGGGCAGGCGATGCGCAACGCCTCGGTGCTGACCATCGCCCCCACCGGCACCATCTCGCGCATCGCCGGCTGCTCCTCCAGCATCGAGCCCATCTTCGCCTTCGAGGTGATCTCCAAGATCCTGGACAGCGAGATCCGCGACGTCCACCCCCTCTTCCAGGAATGGCGCGATGCGCATCCCGGCGAGACGCCGCCCCCCTGCTTCGTCACCGCCCAGGAGATCGCCCCCATCGACCACCTGCGGATGCAGGCCGTGTTCCAGGAGTTCGTCGACAGCGCCGTCTCCAAGACCATCAACTTCCCCAACTCCGCCACCCGCCTGGACATCGCCGACGCCTACCGCCAGGCCTTCGCCATGGGCATCAAGGGCATCACCGTCTACCGCGACGGCTGCCGCTCGCACCAGGTGCTGAACAAGGCCGGCGAGGAGAAGCCCACGCCCATGGGCCGGCCCGACGCCATCCCCTCCACCACCCACAAGATCTCCACCGGACTGGGCAACCTCTACATCACCGTCACCTACTTCAACAAGAGGCCCTTCGAGGTGTTCGCCTCCATCGGCAAGAGCGGCTACTCGACCGACGCCGTCACGTTCGACACGAACGGGGAGATCCTGGCCGCGCGCCTCGGAGGCGAGGACCTTCGCATGCTTCGTCCGCTCGGCCTTGTCGACGAGCTTCACGTAGACCCGCGCGTCCCTCACGGTTCCCATGTCGCCCGCGCCGATCGAGGCGTAGGTGTGCTTCACCTCGGGCATCTT
>DAHVOV010000329.1 GCA_027318645.1 Candidatus Aminicenantota bacterium | reverse complement strand
GCGAGAAGTGCACGGTGCCCTCCGTGCACAGCATCCGTGCGCCGCAGACGAAAGCGAGCAGCAGCGCGATCCAGCGCAACTCGCCGACGTGAATCCGCAAGCTCCGGCGGCAGCCGGCTGCAACGGCCGCGAGCGTCAGCGCCATCAACCCCAGCGCCGGGAAATCCAGCCGCAGGCCGATCAGCGATGCCGACGCCACCAAGGCCAGCTTCATCCGGGCGTCCAGCCGATGCGCCCGCGAAGTCCCGGGCCGATAGACGAATAGGGTCAGTTCAGCCACGAGAGCGCCTCCACCCCGAGGTCCGCGGACCGCGGGCGGCGCACGCCGAAGGCCTCGGCCCCCCAGTCGGCCACGATCAGGCGCGCGCCCATGGCCTTGGCCTCCTCCTCGGTGATCTCGCCGCGGTGGCGCGGATTGTTCATCCGCTCGCCGACCTTGGCCGAGTACTGCTCCCACAGGGCGCCGCCGATCAGGTCGTTCTTGGGCATGGTGTTGGCTCCTTGGCGCCGCTCACTGGGCGCCGCTGTACGACGAGGAGATGGTGCGCAGGCGCGCGACCGAGGCGCGGATGGCCTCCGCCGCCCGCTCGACCTCCTCCGCGGTGGTGAAGCGCGACAGGCTGAAGCGCACGCTGGTGTGCGCCAGCTCCGCGCTCAGGCCCATGGCCACGAAGACGGGGTTGGCCTCCAGCGACTCCGAGGCGCAGGCGCTGCCGGTGGAGGCGGCGATGCCGGCGGCGTTCAGGTCCCAGATCATGGCCTCGCCCTCGATGCCGCGGAAGCTGGCCAGGATGGTGTTGGGCACGCGCGGCGCGCCGCGGCCCAGCACCATGGTGTCGGGGATGGCCAGGATGGCCTCCTCCAGCCGGTCGCGCAGGGCGCGCACCTGGCTCTCCTCGTAGGCCAGGCCGTCCACGGCCAGCTCCATGGCCAGCCCCATGCCGACCAGGTAGGGGACGTTGACCGTGCCGGCGCGCTTGCCGCCCATCTGCTCGCCGCCGTGGATGAGCGGCGTCAGCGCCCGCCCCTGGCGGACGTAGAGCCCGCCCACGCCCTTGGGGCCGTGGAACTTGTGGGCGCTGAAGGTGAGGAAGTCGGCCGGCACGCGCGCCAGGTCGACCGGCACCTTGCCGATGGCCTGGACGGCGTCGGTGTGGAACAGCACGCCGTTCTCGCGGCACACCTCGGCCAGCTCGCGCACCGGGAAGAGCAGGCCGGTCTCGTTGTTGGACCACATGACCGAGACCAGGGCCGTGCGCGCCGGGTCGATGTGGCGGCGCAGGATGTCGGCGTCGACCACGCCGTCGGCGTTGAGCGGCAGGGTGGTGACCTTGGCCCCCAGCGTCTCCAGGAAGGCGCAGGCGTTGCGCACGCAGGGGTGCTCGACCGGCGTGGTCAGGATCTCGCTGCGGGGGCCGCCTCGGATCAGGTCGAACCACACGCCCTTGAGCACGTGGTTGTTGCCCTCGCAGGCGCAGCTGGTGATGAGGATGTCGTCCTCGTCGCCGGCGCCGATGCCGGCGTAGAGCCGGTCCATGGCCAGGCGCATGGCGTCGTGCACCTCGGTGCCGAAACTGTGCAGCGAGTTGGGGTTGCCGTACTGGCGGCAGAAAAAGGGGTCCATCGCCTCGCGCACGCGCGGGTCGACGATGGTCGTGGCGTTGTTGTCCAGGTAGATGCGCTCCATGGCGCCTCCCCGGGCGGCCCCGCGGGGCCGTCCGTCTTTTTTCGGGTTCACCGGCATCTCCGTTCCCCTTCCGCGGCGCCCGCTCACGGCTGGGCGGCGTAGCGCTCCAGCAGCGCCGGCACCTTGTCGGGGCTGACCTTGGCGTGCACCTCGTCGTTGATCATCAGCACCGGCGCCAGGCCGCAGGTGCCCAGGCAGCGCGCCTCCTCAAGCGAAAACAGCCCGTCGCGGGTCGTCTCGCCGAAGTCGATGCCCAGCTCCTCCTGGATCTTTTCCAGCACCTTGTCGGCGCCCTTGACGTAGCAGGCGGTTCCCATGCAGACGCTGA